>JAOAJQ010000009.1 GCA_026414125.1 Thermoproteota archaeon | reverse complement strand
GAGAAACGCTACGAGGATATGCGTAGGGAGGTTCGCAGCGTCTACCAGGATCCATGCGTCGTGAGGCACTACAGCAGGTGCTCGCTCGAAGAGATTCGTGAGTTGAAGCCGTTGGCAGTGGTCCTGAGCGGCAGCGGCGCTCCTTGGGAGCAGTTTGTGAAGAACGACTGGACGAGGGAGTTTGAAATAATTATGGACGCATTTGTCCCGATTCTCGTCATATGTGGCGGGCACCAGGTGATTGGAATGGCTTACTGGCATCCCTACCGCGAGCTGGGCTGTTCGCCCATTCGCCGTCTAAAACCGGGAGAGGAAGATAGAAACGTGGGTACGCATCTTGAAGGATACTTCGTGGAGAAAGGTTTCCTGCCAGTCCGGATTGTTAAGAGAGACCCCCTTTTCATCGGACTGGGGGAAGTTATCTGCGTTGACGAGCACCATTACTGCGAGGTTAAGATGCTTCTCTAGGGTTCGACCTGCTGGCTTCTACCGAGGAATGCCGGATTCAGGTGATGAAGCACAGGGAACGGCCACTGTATGGTGTTCAGTTTCACCCGCAGATTTTTGACGAGGAGCACCCGGATGGGAGAAAGATTCTTGAAAACTTCTTTAAAATAGCTCGACAATATTGGGAAAACCAGAAGCATACGAGTGCTTAAAGCATCTGTCATTCCCAATGGAGAGATTTATGCTGAAACAGCCGAGTTGCAAGCTCAGTCTGGTAGCGTGTAAAAACATTCTTCACGTTTCTGGTTAATCCAAGTGTTAATTAGGCGCTCCTATCATACGCTAGCCTTCTTAGAGCCCGTGCTCACCATATCCTATATGCTCCAGCGCTTTCGAAACGTTTTCCGCAGCTTTTCTCAGCATCGATTCCTCATTCTCGCTCAGCTTCTCCTGAATGATTTTGAAACCGTTTCTCCCGGTTTCAACCGGAACCCCTAAGCAGACGTTCCTAATTCCATATTCCCCGTTTAAGACTACTGAAGCAGGCAGGATCTCTCTGCTGTCGGACAACACTGCTTTAACCATTCTGGCTATTGATGCGCCCGGCCCGTGAACCGTGGCTCCCTTCATGCTTATTATCTCGGCGGCTGCCTTAACAGTCTCGTTTTGAACTAAGTCCAGATCAGTGTTGCTTAACCCGTATTCTTCGCGCATCCTATCCCTCAGGATCACCATGTTCTCACCATGCTCCCCTAGTACGAACGAGCTTAAGCCGCTTACCCTTATTCCCCTACTCAGCCTCATTATCGTTTTTAAACGGCTGGAATCCAGGACGCCGCTTAAGCCAGCCACCCTGTGCCTCTGAACACCGCTTCTCCTCCAGAAAACATAGGTTAAAACGTCAACGGGGTTTGTCACAATTATGAATACTGTTCCACCGTCTCTCCCCCCGCCATATTCTTTAGCTATCCCCTCTATTATTGGAAGGTTCCTGTTTAAAAGGTCCATTCTGCTCATCCCCGGGGTTCTTCCAAACCCTGCTGTTACGACGACAATGTCCAAGCCGTGGAGAAGGGAAATATCGTTAGTCCCCTTGACTTCAACGTTTAAATCGAGAGCCTCAGCCGCGTTCTGCAGGTCTAGGGCTTCTCCAACCGGTAGCTTGGGGACAATATCGTAAAGCACTATTTCGTCAGCCTCAGGTAATAGGAAAGTTGCCGCAGAGCACCCTACTTTTCCAGAGCCTATTATCCCGATTCTCCTCAAATCTAAGAGTCTCCTGTAAACGGTAAACTTAAAAGTATCAGTGTTGAGGATTGGGGAAAGGAAGCAGTATTGCATGACGTGATAATAGTGGGAGGAGGCCCAGCGGGAATATTCTGTGCTTTAAGCATCCTTGAAAAGCATTCTGACGCGTCGATCCTGATTCTTGAAAAGGGGCGTGACATTAGTGATAGAAAATGCCCCGCGAGGAGGCTTAACAAGCTGTGCGTCAGGTGCGGCGTCTGCAACGTTTACAGTGGCTGGGGTGGTGCAGGGGCTTTCTCAGACGGGAAGATAACTCTTGACCCTGAGGTTGGAGGCTGGCTTCCAGAGGTCTTGTCTTCTGAAAAGACCCGTCAATACATAAAGAGGGTTGACGATATTTTCCTGAGCTACGGGGCGCCGGAGAAGGTTTACGGCGACGACGAGGATTCGTTCGAGGAGTGGAGGAGGAGGGCTAGCCTAGCTGGCTTGAAGCTTCAGAGAAACCCTGTTAGACACATGGGTTCAGACCTCTCGTTTAAAATACTGAGCCGGATGAAGGATGATCTTGAGAAGAATGTTGAAGTAAGGGTTATGACTGAGGTTGAAAGCTTCGTTGTTGAAAACGGTGTTGCCAAAGGTGTTAAGACTAAGGATGGTGAAAACATGTTTGGACGGTTCATCGTAGTCGCCCCAGGCAGGTCTGGAGCAGGATGGTTGAGGAAGGAGTTCACGAGGCTCAATATTCCTATGAAACGTAACCCTGTAGACCTTGGTGTCAGAGTAGAGGTTCCTGCGGAAATAATGGATGACATTACTCGGGACCTTTATGAGCCAAAGCTGAAATATGTTTCGAAAAGGTTTGACGACAATGTTAGGACTTTCTGCGTTAATCCGCATGGGGAGGTTTTAACAGAGTTCTACGAGGGGATTGTCACTGTGAACGGCCACAGTTACAACAGTTATATGACTGATAACACTAATTTCGCGGTGCTTGTGTCAACGGATTTCACGGAGCCTTTTAAAGAGCCGATTGAATACGGAATGTCGATAGCTAAGCTTGCAAACCTTATTTCAAACGGCGTGGTTGTTCAAAGACTAGGCGACCTATTGCAGGGAAGAAGGTCCACGTATGAACGTCTCAGCAGGAGCCTTATCTCACCGACGCTGCCCGACGCGACGCCTGGAGACCTCAGTTTCATCCTGCCCTACAGGATTCTCTCGAACATTGTTGAAATGCTCAGAGCCTTAGACACCCTTATTCCAGGGATTTTCTCTAAGCATGACACGCTTCTCTACGGTGTTGAAGCCAAGTTTTACTCTTCTAGGGTTGAGGTTAACGAGTGTGGCGAGACTCCTGTTAAAAACCTGTTTGCAGTCGGAGACGGCGCCGGCATCACAAGGGGGCTGTCTCAAGCGGCTGCCTCCGGCCTCTACGTGGGTCACGTGGTCTCGGAGAGACTTAAAGCCTAAGTCTAGCCCTGCGCAAGAAACCTCCAACCCCATGCTTTTCAACAGGATAAGGGATGTTAATCTGGGGTGTATTCTTCGAATATGCTTTCTCCGGCTTCGCCTTCCTCTCGGCGCTCCTCAGCGCCTTCCGGTTGCACAGCCTTCTCCAGGGTTTTCTCCAGCCTCGCAATCCTTTCCTCCAGTTTTTCAAGCCTGCTCTCTATATCCGGTGGCGGTGGGGGAAGCTGTTCACCCTCGAATAACGGTGCACCACACTGGCTGCAGAACTTGGAGCCCCCAGTTGTCTGCTTCCCGCAGACAGGGCAAACTACTGCTTCCACCGTCACGGCTTCCTCAGCCTTCCTCAGCTTCATGGGTTTCAGCCTGGCTCCGCATTTGAAGCAGAATTTATAGTTTGCACTGTTTACTGCTCCGCACTCCGGGCAGGTCGTCGATTCCTCAGTTTCACCCATCTCCACCTTAGACAAAGAGGGTGTTGAAGGTAAATGTTTCCTCCTTAATCCAAGCACACTTCCCGCTGCACAGAGTATAACACCCACTATCCCTATGACGGACGGTACAAAGCCTCCTAGGAAATCTATGAGGCCTGACGTGCCTAGGTTGCGTGGCACGAAAATATACGGTATGTATCTTCCCGCGTACGTTAGGAAAACGGGCAGTAGGGAGAAGCAGAAAACAATAGTCGAAAGGCCTAGGACTATTGCCGAGCCAGCTACGATCCTCTTCTCGTTCTCCTGGCTGGTTAACAGTGCTCCCGTTAGGATGGTCACTGCGAGAATCAGGGTAGCGAGATAGAGAACCGGCTGAAGAGACAGGTAGTGGCTGCTGAAGACGAGAATAAGAATGCCTGTAAGAATCAACACCGCCCCGGTTATTGACAGTACGAAGGGGCCGGCATTTTTTCCAGCCATTTTTCAACTAGGCTTCACACGGGACTTTTATAAATCTTGATTCCACATCGCGACATGCTTAGTTTATACTGATCATAATGTATGGTAATATAATTCTTGTTTCACCTGCTTCTCAAAAACACCCGTCTGGCCCCATATACTGCCACCTAGCGTAATACTCAATAGGAATGGCGGAGGTAAACGTTAAGAGAGGTTGTGTGAAAGTAGTTTCATCCAGTTTAGGCATTCACCTCGTACAATAGCTGCGCATGCTGCAAAGAAGAGGAACATGTCAGTATTAACAAGAACACCGAACAAAGAGTAGAAATCACCGAACACACCAGGAAGTATTACTCTCACATTTGCATTATTTTATGGGAAAGCTTCATGGTGGTCTTACATGCCTGAGTCTCTCGCTCGCCTGCTCCCCGCCGACTCCCCAGTTTTCCTTAGGAACCTCGTGAATGATTATTTCAATAGCCTCCGGGGGAATGCCGGTCTCGACAAAAACCCTCGTTATTCCTGATATCACTCTTCTCTTAGCCTCGTTTGAGAAACCGGTCCAGACGTACACATGGATGATAGGCATAAGTTGGTTTTTCTCTCTGAAGCTTAAAAGGCTTATTCTCCCAGCGATTAGGGAGCTGGTTTCTAAACAGTTCAAAACAGTGAAAACTTTTAACCGGAAAGCAGTGGTGGAAAAACAAGGCTTGCCCAGCACACGGGATGAAAGCCTTGTGCCATGGAGGCTCGTCAAAAACTGGAGGTGTATTTTATGTGGGAGATGCTGCATAAACCACAGGGTTCCACTCCTTTTCAAAGAGTACGCTAGAATAGAGCCTAAGTATGGGCCGAGGTCCGTCGAGCCCGGAGAGAAGGAGTTTTATCTCAGGGTTCTTCCCAACGGCAGATGCTTCTTCCTCAGGAAGAGAGGTACGCTCTTCATCTGCAGGATCCACGGTGAAAAACCGTATGTCTGCAGAATGTTCCCCTTCAGGCTTTCTAGGATGGCGAAATATGGCTACGAGGAACTCTCGTTTTTCCAGTACAGTAATGAGGCTTTCTATGTGTATCTTGAAAAAGAATGTCAAGGCATAGTTCTTGGGGAACCTTCAATGGAGTTCGTTACCCGAATAATACCTGTATTTATCCAGCTATACCTCGACATGGCTGCTGACAGAAAGGTTTCAACCGGGTTTCTGGCGGCTAGCTCAGAACAGTGAGCCGTATGCAAACAGGTATTTCATCAAGACATGCGTACTGTGCAACCGGCGTGACTACTCATCAGATCATCAGAGTAGAATTCTTCATTAAACCATCCTGCATGCATTTCTAGCATAAAAACTAAAGATTGTGCTAGCCTAACCCAATTTTAATCTTTTAAATAGTGTTCAATCTTTCCAACTCAAGATGAAGAGCGGTGGAGAGACTGTCTATCTCTATGTTGCTCCTAACGGTAGCGATTCTTGGTCGGGAAGGATCCCTATGCCAGATCAGTTTAAAACAGACGGGCCTCTTGCTACACTTCGCCGTGCCTTGGAATCAATTCGCGATTTGAAGCATCAGCAAGGAGGAACCCTTAGGCAGCCTGTCACCGTTCTAATACGCGGAGGAATCTACTTTCTAGCTGAACCCCTAGTCTTCACACCGGAGGATTCTGGAACCCGTAGTCATCCAATATCCTTCGCAGCATATCCTGGTGAGGAACCGGTTATTAGCGGTGGAAGACTGTTAACAGGCTGGGTGCAAAAGGTTATAGAGGGAAGGAAGCTCTGGACGACAGAGGTTCCTGAAAAATCTGGAGGAAAATGGTTTTTTCGGCACCTCTGGTCCAATGGGCACCGTTGCATACGTGCCCGTAGCCCTAACAAGGGCTACTTTAAAGTTGCGGATGTCCCGAATGTAACTCCTGAAACAAAATGGGATGAAGGGCAAAACTGCTTCCGATTCTTTGAGGGGGACTTAAAGGCATGGAGTACTGTGGACGATGGGGAGATTGTTATTATGAATCGCTGGGTTGAATCACGACTGCCAATAACCGTTGTGAAAGAGGAGGAGCATATGGTTTACTCCAGTAAAAGAAGCGTTTTCCGTCTGGATCCTGGTGACCTCTATTACGTGGAGCATGTTTACGAGTTGATGGATTCTCCTGGTGAATGGTTTCTAGACGCTGAGAAAGCAATGCTTTACTACATTCCGTTGGCTGGCGAGGAGCCTTCCAGCACCAAGGTTGTAGCGCCAGTGCTTAGTACACTTGTTAAGTTTGAAGGCAAGCCGGAGGAAGACATGTTTGTTGAAAACCTGGTTTTCAAAGGCTTAAAATTTGCTCATACTGAATGGTATTTCCAAGAGGATTCGGATTCAAATAGGCCCGAGGTTGGAGGATTCCCACAAGCAGCTATAGGCGTCCCCGGCTCTGTTTATGGAGAAGGACTCCGTAACTGTCTCTTTGAAGAATGTACCTTTGCCCATATTGGAAACTATGCTTTAGAGCTTGCACGCGGCTGCCAGAACAACCGTGTCGTCGGATGTAGGTTTTACGACTTGGGTGCTGGAGGTGTTAAAATAGGAGAAACCCTGATTCGTGAAGCGGAAAGCGAGCAAACATACGGTAATGAGGTATTTGATTGTCATATACACGGAGGAGGGCGTTTTTTCCACAGTGCTGTCGCAATCTTTATTGGACAAAGTTATAACAATCGCATTATTCAGAATCATATTCATGATTTTTACTACACGGGTATTTCCATCGGCTGGACCTGGGGCTATGGAAAATCACTAGCGAGGGGGAACATAGTGGAATCAAACCATATTCACCACATCGGTGTCCTATCGGATGGAGAAGGGCCGATCCTAAGCGACATGGGCGGGGTTTACACGCTGGGGATTCAGCCAGGAACAATCATTCGGTTAAATCTTATTCACGATGTTGCGGGTTTCCGCTACGGAGGCTGGGGGATTTACTTCGATGAGGGAAGCACCAACATTATTGCTGAGGAGAACATTGTCTACAACACGACTCACGGAGGATTTCACCAGCACTATGGTAGGGAAAACATTATCCGCAACAACATCTTCGCTTTTGGACGAGAGGCACAGATACAGCGTTCACGTAGGGAGCAACACGTTAGTTTCACTTTTGAGCGTAACATCGTCTACTGGCGGGAGGGTAGCTTGTTAACGGGTAACGTAGAGGATCTTGGGTTTATCTTTGACCATAACCTGTATTGGAGGGAAGGAGGCGGAGAAATCCGTTTCGGAAGTTTATCCTGGGAAGAATGGCGGGAACAAGGAATGGATAGGAATTCTCTTATTACAGACCCGTTGTTCAACGCGCCTGAGGAATACGATTTTCGCTTAAAGCCAGACTCGCCAGCCTTTAAGCTAGGTTTCATAGCCCGCTTACCGTGCAGAAGGATTTAATGTTGAGAAGTCAACTTTTCAGATAAAACGTCTTGTTTCATAAAAAGCTTATAGGATTGTATCAAGCGAGATGGACCAGTGAAACGCTCCTTAATCATCTAGGCAATACTAAGAACGGCACAGGCATAGGCAACTTGTGGGTTTTAGAGTATGGCAGGTGTTTCTGCAGTGAAACCAACCTGGGTTTCATCGTCACATACGTGTATCCTGTTTTCGAGGAAACTGCTTTTCAACATTATTTAGGAGATCGCGGGACAACATGGCAAAAAGATCTTGGCGAATGAGGCTCGGCTCTAAAAAGTTTACAGGCCAGTGTCGAATCTAGACGCTTTCAGCTTCTGGGCCCCATTGGATCCACAGTTTCTCAGTGTTCTAGTGAAATGCAAGATTAACCGGACTGGTTTCTATCTTAAAAAGGCTTGACCGGTTTTAGGCATGGTTATCCGGAATGTTTTAAGCTGGTTGCTATTTCTAACCGTTTGTCGGAGGTTGCGAGAAAGCTTAATATAACCCTGTTATAAATTGCCCTTCGAGAAATGAGGGTTGCAAGCGACATCACCGGCTTAATAGGGGGGACTCCAATGGTCAGGATAAACAAGCTTACTCAGCCCGGAGACGCAACTGTTTACGCTAAGCTGGAATGGTACAACATCGGGGGGTCGGTTAAAGACAGGATGGCGCTCTACCTCATGGAGTACGCAGAGGCCTCAGGAAAGCTTAGCAGAGATAAGATTATTCTTGAAGCAACATCTGGGAACACTGGGATAGCCTTGGCTATGCTGGCAGCAGCCAAGGGCTATAGGACCACGATAGTAATGCCTGAGTCAGTAAGCATTGAGAGGAAGAAGATAATAAAGGCTTACGGTGCCGAGCTTATTCTTTCCCCAGGGGAGAAGGGGACCGGCGGAGCGATAGAGCTGAAACAGAAAATCCTAAGGGAGAATCCTGACAAATATGTTGACTTGGACCAGTTTAAGGATCCTGCAAACATTCTGGCGCACTACCAGACAACTGGCCGAGAAATTCTGGAGCAGACTGATGGAAGGGTTGACATGATCGTAGTAGGGATAGGGACGGCGGGAACTGGGGTTGGTATATCGATGCGTGTTAAAAAGTTTAACCCGAGTATTAAGATGATTGGAGTAACCACTAGGCTCGGCGTGAACATCCAAGGGATAAGGAACCCGTGTGAACCCTATCCGACCCGGCTTTTCAGAAAAGAATGGTTCGACGAGATAGTTGAGATAAGCGAGGAGGATAAGCAAGAAGCTTTCAGAATCGCTAGGGAAGCAGCCAGTAGAGAGGGGTTGCTCATCGGGATGAGCTCCGGCGCGATAATGCTTGTAACCCTCAGAAAGGCTAGGGAGCTGGGAAAGGATAGGACGATAGTTGCAGTCCTGCCCGATGGTGGCGAGAAGTATTTAAGCACAGGTTTATTCGAATCTTAGCTAAACCTGCTTATGGTCTAACATGATTTCAATTCTCCTTTTTTGTAAAAATGGAGTAGGAGGCTATCAGCTTAGCACATTTCTCTACTAGATTTGATGTAATTCTCAAATTTCTATTACAGTGTTCTTATTAAGAACTGGAGGTTTAAAAACACCCGTTAATATGACTTTGCTATATTCCCCAATGAGCAATAATAGTGGCGAAGTGCGGTGTGGAAGACATAGTTTAACGTATTGCAATATGTGGAGCCAAATTTAATAAGTTTTTCATTATTCAAGCAAGTTTAGCATCATGCCCTAGGAAACCTCTCCGCATTATTATTAGAACAATAAGGAAGATGATTGCTGATACTATAATGCCGATAATTATTTCCAAGTGTTTCTGAGCTTTGACTGTGAGCACATATGTGGCAGCCCTGGTCAGGTTACCGCCATGGCAAACTATGTTTATCACGTATGTGCCGGCCGGCGTGTTGTTGGCAACTTTTATTTTTAAACTACTTGTAAACGGAGGATTGTGCCTGTCAGGAGTGAATGTAATAGAAACACCATTAGGAAGATTTAGCGCGGACAGGGACACGACTAAGGGTGAGCCGCTTAAAAGCGAAACGTTAACGGTTGCCGTCAGGGTTTCTCCTGCCAGGGCTGTTCCATTTTGAGGGGAGACTGAAACCATGAAGCTGAAGGCTTCGAGGTTTGCCTTCTGTAGAATAGGGCTGTTCATCTTTATGAAGGCGCTTCTGCTTAAACCAGTATACGAGCCTGCTCCCAATCCAGTCCAGTTGATAAACCTGTATCCCGGTGCTGGTGCAACATCTATTTCAAGCATGGATCCTGCACGATACCATCCTGAGCATGGAGACGCCAAGCCTCCACCACTCGGGTTAACAAGCATAGTCAAATAGTATTCTGTATGATAGGTTGCAGAAATGAATCCTCCGTCTGACGGGACTTTTATTGAACCGTTTTGATTGATCGAAAGACCATGGGTTGAGAACCAAGCATACCGTTTTCTGCCTCCAGCATCCACAGTGTTCGCCCATTCGAAAGTATGCGTCGAACCCACTTTCCATGTAAAGTTTCTTGGTAAACCGGCATAGGAGTAGCCTACTCCATCAACGATTAGAACAGTGCCCGAAGCATCATTTTCTAGACCGCTTGCAGAGAAAGTGACAGTTGCCATAAGGGGAGAAGAAACTCTCAAATAGAAAGTGTGCAGAACATCTGCTACAAGGTTTACCGCAAGGTTAAGTGATTCTCCACACCTGTTTCTGAAAACAGGGTTGTTCCAATCGTAATTCCTATCCATCCATACGCACGTGAGACTCCCGTTAACATCGAAAGTCGTGTCAAAGGCAAGCCTAAGTGTTGCATTGTAAGCGGATATCTTGTCTAAGGTGCCATCGAAGCTTAAGAAAACGTTAAACTCACTGTTGTAGCTGCTAGTCCTCCGGTTCACGTAGTCCTCGTAATCGCTATGATGCTTCTCGTTTCCCCAGTCAGTTGAAGACCCCATTACATGCGCGAAGACAGCCATGTCTGAAATATAGTGCGTCATGGCTCCAAGCCTTTTGACGGCCTCGGAAACTTTTCCTGAAAGATAAAGCGAAACCGCTTTTTCAAACTCCTCTTGGGCCCGTATTGCCGAAGCATCATCTTGTAAGGAGCGGTCAGCGTGATAATAAACGTGGTGCAGCAAGGTGTCGCCTATGCCATCTGGAGCCCTACCGTTATCTGGAAGCTCAGAGCCGTAAAGATAGGTTGCGAGATTACTTATTATGAAATCTTTCTCTTCATCCGGCAGCCAGTCTAAAGCATGTTGAGCGATCCAATCATGCGTACCATATTTAGGGCTGAAAGGGTCGTCACTGTAACCTCCATTGCTCCAACCGTAGCTTGAGCCACAGAGTCTTGATGCAAGCAAAAAGCCTAATATGATTAGGCTGAAAATCCTAAAGAGGCTCTTTCCCATAGGACTTCAAAAGTAGATAGCCTTTTTAAATTTCACATATACTTTGTTTCAAGAAAAGTTTGTCACACGACGTGTAGGAACACGCTTGTTTAAACAAGCATTAAGAATAACTCTATAACCCATAGTGGAATTGCCACCATCATCCATGCAATAGTATTCCATGCCAGAATTTTCCTACCGTCTAAATCTCCTAATGGAATCATGTTGAAGGCTGCAAGCCACAGGTTTACTTGAAAACCTATGTTGCCAACCAGACCCGGCAAGCCGCCTAGCCCACTTAGGAAAAAGAATACTGCAACCCAGAAAACATTGGAGAGAGGACCAGCTAGAGAAATCAGCCCCATCCGTCTTTTTTCAGACACTGCGGGCCATTCAAAAGCATTGTAACGTGGCACCACATACGTCGCACCCGGGGCGGCGAAGATGAATGAACCTAATGTAAGTAGAGAGGATAGTAAAGCCATCGCTAGCCCCCAGGGCCAGAGTCTAAATTCAGACCAGTAGCCGTATCTCTGAGCAGTAAACTTATGCGCCAATTCGTGGCATACGAATCCTGTTCCAACCACGCACAAATAGATGATAAACACTAGTGGAAGTATCAAGCGAGACCTGAGAAAGTATCCGGTAGAAAAACATAGGCTTAAAACAACCCACGCGGCTAACAGATGTGCAACTTCAATCCTGCTGGTAATTCTCCCGGCTCGAGGCTTTCTCCTGGACTGAGGCGGAGGAGCCTCACTATATACTGGTTTTTGGCTTCCGACTAAGTGCAGCATTTGACAATCATGTGTCTCAGGAAGCCCGTGGCGGGAGCAGAACGTACCCTTGCAGTAGGAGCAGACGAACGGTAAGACTAATTCTGAACCGCATACTTCGCATTTAGCCATTTGAAACACCACTTTTATATGCTATCCGTGGATTGCTGCTGGTTAGTAGTATTTGTGTACAATAAGTTAAGCAGCGGATCATGGTTCTTCTCCTGTTGTTCAAGTTCATTAGCCATTGAAAAAGGTGAAGTATAAGGTTTACTAAACGGAGCCTCGTTTCAATTCTCGCTACAATTTGAAACCTTGACAATTTTTTACATGACGGCTCACTCAGTTTAATCGAATAAAACGGGTAATTGTAACAGGAATTTGAAGAAAAAGAAATTAATTAGCGTTGCATGGAGCTTCTTTAAGCTATCCTTTAACCACGCCCAGGGGAACCAGCCTAGCGACCATGAGTGAAATCCCTGCACGATGAGTAACATCGACCACGGCATCAGGATCTTTGTAAGCTCCTGGTGCTTCTTCAGCAATAAGATTCATATCAGCAACCCTAAGGTATACGCCTCTCTCCTCAAGCATACCCCTGATCTGCCTGCTCGTGAACCTCCGCATCGCCTCATGCCTGCTCAGCATCCTTCCAGCGCCGTGTGCTGTTGAGCCAAAGCTCGCCTCCATCGCCCTTTCAGTACCTACAAGAACCCAGCTCGCTGACCCCATTGAACCAGGTATTAGAACCGGTTGACCATACTGCCTATACTTTGAGGGAATATGTTCACTTCCAGGCGGGAAAGACCTGGTCGCACCCTTCCTGTGGACGACGACCCTCTTCCTCTCCCCGTTAACCTTGTGATCCTCAATCTTAGCGATGTTGTGTGCGACATCGTATAGAACGTTCAAGCCAAGCTCTGAAGCATCCTTTTTGAAAACCTTCGCAAAGCTCTCCCTAACCCAGTGAGTGATAACCTGCCTGTTGAGGAAAGCATAGTTAACGGCGCAGGCCATCGCTGCAAAATAGTCCTTGGCCTCCTGGCTCTCAACAGGAACGGCGGCGAGTTCCCTATCCGGCAACCAGATGTTATACTTCCTGCTCGCCGCCTCCATAGTTTTAAGATAATCTGAGCAAACTTGGTGCCCGTATCCTCGACTCCCCGTATGCACAAGTACTACAATCTGTCCGACTCTCTCGATTCCGAATCCTTTAGCAATTTCTTTATTTAAAATTTTCTCTACAAAATCGATCTCAAGGAAATGGTTTCCGCTTCCGAGGCTGCCGAGCTGTGGGAGGCCACGCCTCTTAGCGGTGACGCTAACCTTGCTTGGGTCGGCGCCTCGGAGGCAACCGTTCTCCTCGATGAACTCAGCATCCTCTTTCCAGCCATATCCCCGTTTAATCGCCCAGCCAACACCCTCTCTGACAGCATTGTCCAGCTCGTCGAAGCTCATTCTGAGTTTGCCCTCGGAGCCGAGGCCTGAGGGAACATTGTGGAAAATCTCGTCGAGCAGCTCCTTCAGAACAGGCTTAACGTCATCAACATTCATATTCGTTAATAGGAGCCGGACGCCGCAGTTGATATCGTATCCCACACCACCGGGTGACACAACACCTTCTTTGACATCGAAAGCACCGACTCCTCCTATTGGGAAACCGTAGCCCTCATGCCCGTCGGGAAGAATGATTGAGCTCTTATATATTCCTGGAAGCGTTGCCACGTTTAAACCTTGTTCAACAGTCTTGTCCTGAGTCATTTTCTGCAATAATGTTTCGTCCGCGAAGATTTTAAGCGGAACCCGCATACCTTTTTTAGCTCCCACGTCTATTCGATACTCGACGTCTGAAACCTTTTCAAATCTATAGCTCATTTCTCGGGATCACCCTTTAGGGTTTTCCTAGATTCCCCGGGTGACCCCCAGGGATTCTCGCCTTAAAACCTTCGAGTTTAAGAAATCCCTCCGGGTTATTAAGTTTTTCCCCAGTCAATCAGCAGTAGAAGCTGCTTTTTTAGGGTTTTCACGACTGGCCCACTAGCTATGCTCTCCTTTCTTCGAAAACATGGTTCAGCAGTACTGATGAATCTGGTTGAATGAAAAATTTGAAACCAGGAGTCTGGGCCTACTCTGCGAACCACGCTAGTGAAAGGATAGGGACCAAGTTTATATTCGAGTATTCTTCCTCTTGCTAGTGATGCATCCTGTTTCTGACACTTGGGGAACTCGTTTTATCAAAGCATCGTTTTCAACTCTGAAAAAACCAACTGAAAAAGTGTTTTTAATTCTTGCATTGCTGTTTTCAACGCTATGCTTTCTCTTCGCTACTCAATACTGGTTCCGCAGGAAAACGGAGAGTTTTTCTTTTTGGGATGTTAAACTAGCCTGTGAGAAACCCCGGGTTTACGAGATTGTTGAGCTGGACATCAGACTAAACGGGAATCTAAACAATCCTTTCGACGAGAACGAGGTTAACGTTACCTCGGAGATTACTCTGCCAAATGGCGTTAAGTGGAACATTCAGGCTTTTTTCTACCAGGATTATGAACGACGTATTGTGAACGACTGGGAGATTCTTCTTCCTTCTGGAGAACCGTTCTGGAAGCTGCGGTTCACACCTATGCTGGAGGGAAACCACACCGTTGTTCTACGTGTTTACTCAAGGGGGAAGCCCACGGATTCTCGCGAGCTGTCTTTAGTCGTCGAGGGCTATTCTCATGATCCTGGTTTTGTAAGATTTAACGGTAGTTACTTGGTTTGCGATAATGGCTCAGAACTTTTCTTAATCGGCCAGAACGTTTGCTGGTATACGGGGTCTAGGAAAACGTTTGATTATGATGTTTGGTTTGAGAAAATGGCGGAGAACGGTATGAACTATGCGAGGATATGGATGGCGCCCTGGGCGTTTGCGGTCGAGTGGAGCGATAGGGTTGGCAGGTATGATTTGAAGGAGGCGTGGAGGCTTGACTACGTGCTTAGGCTTGCGGAGGAAAAAGGAATATATGTGATGCTTTGCTTGGTTAACCACGGGCAGCTCAGGGCTGGTGAAAACTGGAGTGGCAACCCGTATAATAGGGTGCGCGGTGGACCATTATCCTCGCCCGAGCAGTTCTTCACGGATCCTGTTGCGAAGGATCTTTTCAAGAAGAGGCTGAGATACTTGGTTTCGAGGTACGCCTACAGCACTCATCTATTAGCTTGGGAGTTTTTCAACGAGGTTGATTTAACTGATAACTATAATCCTTCTAATGTTGCAGACTGGCATAAGGAAATGGCGGGCTACCTTAGAAGCATCGACCCGTATAAGCATTTAGTTACCACGAGTTTCGGGGGGCCGAGGGAAGGAGATCTGGTTTGGAGAGCATCTGGCTTAGATTTCACACAGACGCACATGTATGGGCCGGACATTAAGGATCTTGCACGGGCGATTTCAAGCGAAATAAAAAGAAAGCTGTTGACATACGGTAAGCCGACCCTGTTTGGAGAATTTGGCGCCGACTGGAGATGGTTCGACTCTCCATTGTACTATAAGGATAAAGAAGGCGTTGAGATACATGAGGGCATATGGGCCTCTCTTATGAGCGGATCCTTCGGAACAGCGATGCTATGGTGGTGGGATGTTTATGTTGATTCGTACAACCTGTATTATCATTATAATGCTTTGAGAAAATTCATAACGAACATTAGCTTCAGCAAATCTGGATTAACTGAGCTTAAGATTGTTGACTATGATAAGATTAATACAACAAACGTCAATTTCGAGATTTTCGGCCTTAGAAACGGGACGTTCGCAATGGGCTGGGTGCGAAACAAAGATTACAACTGGTTTAACGCTATTAGCAATACTACTCTAAAGATGGTTGGGGGAGTTTATGTAGAGCTATTGGATTTTAACCCCGGAAGCTACATGTTTGAGATATGGGACACGTACACTGGAGAAAGAATGAGGCTTAGTGAAGTAGAATCCTCTGACGGGAGGCTTCTGGTTGAGATACCTGTTTTTCTAAAAGACATCGCCTTTAAAATTATCAGGGTAAAAGATAACACGTAAATCCTGCCACACTAAGGTTTGATTTGCACAATACTGGTATAAGCTTTATAATAAACTGAGGGGCCTCATAATCCAACATATGAAGCTGCTTGTCGCCTATTATTCTAGGACGGGGACTACGAGGAAGGTTGCAGAAGTTATTGCAGAAGTTTTAAAATGCGATGTTGAGGAAATCCGGGATTTGAAGAATAGGGTGGGCGTCTTAGGCTGGCTGAGTTCCGGCATGGATGCAACTTTGAAGAGGCTGACCAAGATAGAGAAGCCTGTGAAGCTTCCTGAGCTTTACGACGTTACGATAGTCGGCACTCCCGTATGGAACAGCACGGTGTCCACACCCGTTAGAACTTACATACTGGAATACAGGAGTCGGTTTAAACAAGTTGCGTTCTTCTGCACCCAATACAGTTCTGAGAGCAATGCATTGAAAGACATGGAAGCCCTGTGTGGCATGAAACCGATTGCAACACTCATGATAACGAGGAGACAGATGGAAACCGGAGATTATATCGGCGAGATTGAGAAGTTCTGCGCACAGATAACTCGGTAGGCTAATGCCTCTTTTGATAAAAAGTTTTTACTGCAACTGTTCCATATAGTATAGGAGTATCGAAAGGATGCTTCTCAAAACCAATAGAAGTATGCAAATAGAGATGTTTTTAACATTAAACATTAGGAGAGTAGTCGAAGCCATTTCGCAACCCGTTCCACGAGGAAAATGACTGTTTTCAAAGAGATTTTTACGAGCGGGTTCGTTTTGTTGAAATACCATCCTGAAAGATCCTTTATCCAGTGGAGATCGTGCTTTAAGCAAGCCTTCATCACTTCCAACTGTATCCCGGTTGGCTTAACCCTGTACCATCCCCCGTTCTTGAAAACACCCATGGGTACGAAATACATTGGTATTATCAGGCTTCTAAACTCTTTAAGCTCGTCTATGAGTTCAAGGGTTTTAACAAGGTCCTCAGGCTCCTCCTTGGGCAGGCCGATTATTATAGTTGCTGCAGGCACTATTCTAGACTCGTGCATTATGGAGAAAGCCTCTTTCACGATGCTCGGCCAAGACTCCGCCGGGTAGGGAGCGGCTTTTGCAGGCATTGTTTTCTCAGCCAGCCTCGGGGATCCTGTTTCAATACCGACTTCAACACCTATATAGTCATGCTCATCCTGAAGAATTATTTCGGATAGGCGTGTTATGAGGGAATAATTTTCCTGAGCATACTTGACTGCGGAGAGGCTCACGTGGCTCCATCCGACAACCCTGAAAAACTGTTTAGCCGTCTTGTGTAACCTTATCAACGGTTCAGGCTTGGGCTTGATTCCGTCAGCCCCATATAGTAGTATATCTTCAGCGTGCAGGAGACACCTGTCTAGCCCGCAGGCCTTATTCACCTGAAGCTCCCTTTCAATCATTTCAAGGGGGTATTGTCTCAAAGGTCTTAGAGTTACTGAGCAAAACCTGCAGCCCCTTGGACAACCCCTCATTATTTCGACCAGCCCGTTTACGGAGGCATTTTTAATCACAGGGATTTCGTTGAGTGTTGGAG
>JAOAJQ010000099.1 GCA_026414125.1 Thermoproteota archaeon | reverse complement strand
CCTATATGCAGGTCTCCGACAACCGCCATAATATCACCCTTCTCCAGCATCATATCATAAGCAGGTATCTCGTCAAGCTTTCCCTTCTCCGCATACTCTTTAAGCATGACCCAATTATGCCAAGCTATACTGTCGGTACTTCCGGCAATCCGGCTCGGAGGCTTACCTGAACAAGCCTCACAGTTACACTCCATGAATTGTCTCCCTAAGTTTATGACTCCCACGCCGGAAGGCGTACCCGTGTACGCACGCCAATTCCTAGCCTCTATAAGCCAAGACATGCCTGCCAGAGAGGCTTCTGAATCCGATTTGTAAAGTTCCGGGAAGTTCTTGATGCTTAGAACCCCCATTACCAGAAGCTTCGCACCTATTTCATATATCTTCACCAATCCCAGCGAATAGAGGTCGTTGCTAACTCTGGCGAGGCCTCTGTCAACCTCAACGTTAACACGGCTCTTAGCCAATATGTACTCAGTGGCATGAAGCCCAACCCTCCTGAAGCCCAGCTTCTTCAACCATTCAGAATGGAACGCTATCTCCGACGGGTCTCCTCCCTTCAGCAGCGGTATCGTCGGTATCCCCTCCTCAACATACTTTATCGTTAGGAGAGTGGCTTCGATTAGATTGGATAGGTTTAAGGCCTTAGGGTAGTCCACGTAAACAGGCATATCCCATCCGACCACCCCGTCGAAGCCTCCTTTCTTTGCGAAGCTTAAGGTGAAGTTGAAGGTTTCCCTGGTTAGGAGCCTGTCCGGCATTATGGTTGAAAGCAGGATCCGACCGTCGAAACCGAGGAAATTATGGATGCCCTCACTCTCAACCCTTCTCACATTCTCGCTTTCGGTTCTTGAGATCGATACTATGACTCCGTCCATCCCCAGGTTCCTCCTCGGCCTCACCGGGTCCTCAAGCGGTATCTCTGGAACTAGGCGGGGAAGCATGATTTCAGGGAGCCTTCGGCCCCATGACTTTAGCGCGGAGTCTAACTCATGGTACGCATCTAGCTTGGGTGGAGAAAACCTGCCGGATTTAACACAAGCAGAGGCGAGTGGACAAGCCCCGCATTTGAGAGTTACCCCCATAATCCTCACCCCTCTTGCAACGCACTGGTAAACCAGGCATAGATTCCTCTTCGGCAGGCGACACCCGGCGCATAACCTAAGCCTAAGATAATCGCATTTGCGGCATGACTTTCCACATCTTAAAGGCCCATGCGCAACATGCATCTTTAATAATTCTATGCCATCCCTCTTAAAAAAGACTATGTTGACTAGTACGCTGTTCTCTCCGAGACACCCATGAACTAGTCAGCCAGATTATTGATCCAGAACACGCGCGCTACTCCAGTCGAGCCCGTGCTAAAAAGCCTTCAAGTTCCAAAACAAGGAGAAAAACCGTTTTTACGTCGAGCCGCTTCGCACTTATAAGCAACACGTTAAAACCTTTTTGCTTGCGGCTGCGAAGCATAGGGTTCTCGGTTAAGAGCCAATAGTCTCGTAAGTGATTCTCCTTCCACTTCCGATCCTCTTTATCAATCCGAGGCCCTCAAGCTTTGAAAGAGCTCTTCTCACGCTTCTTTCTGAAAGATTCAGCAAAAGCTCGCAATCCCTTCTGTTAACCTTTTTTCTCGCCCTGATGAAATCCAGCAGCCTCCTCTCATTTTCGTTCAAATCTTTTTCCAAGGACTTTAGGCTTCTGATCCAGACTCTGAAGAACCCTCTGCCTTGGGAAAACTCTGGGTCTGGAAGGCCGCTTTTTCTAAGGGAGTTTATCATCCTTAGCGTGCCGGATCCCCATTCCTCGAAATACCCCATGTAGAAGAATGCCCTGGATATTAATGGGTTCCTAGGAATAGAGGGATGCTCTCTGCATAAGTCCTCGATTTCAAGAGGTGGGGGAAGCTCACCCGGGTTCTCAACAGTTATTCCGGATTCCCCGATTTTGACGGAGACATGTGAACTTGAGAAATAGTCCCTGTGAAGGAGAGCGTTCACAAGAGCCTCCCTTATAGATTCCAGAGGATATTCCCAGGTCTCAACCCTTTCAAGCCCTTTCACCACGTATCCTTTCCTGATGTGTTTCTGAATGAAAGCCATGGCTTCCTCAAGCTGAACCTGAAGAGGACCTTCGATCAAGGCCTCGTCAACAATCTTATCATTCTCGAGAAACCCTATTTTAACAACCGCCTGCGGGAAGTGTGATGAGCACTCTCTGGAGAAGAGGAGCAGAGCCCCGTTCCTCACCCTCCCCTTCTCCAACAGGTTCAGCTTCTTTAAGACTAGTTGAACATCTTCCGGCTCAATCCTCATCATTCTCCTCTCCCTAGCCTTCTTCAGGAAGTCTTCAACAAGATCCTCGCTAATTTCATACTCGCCTTCGAAAACGAGCGCGTCGAACGTTACTCTGCGGGAAATCACCTCTAGAATACCATTCCTGTCCAGCCTTCTGGTGACACTGCTCTTCCTAACGTAGCACGCCCCCCTGTAGAAATAAGGCTTGTTAAAACCCTCTTGCACCCCTATTTTCAGAACCAGCTTATTATTATGGGGAATGATTTCAATATCAGGGTAAACCCTTGGTTCAATAAGCTGGTTTATCGAGTTTTCAAGGCTCTCCAAATCCCCTTTTTTAAGATCAACCCCAATAACATGGCCCTGATCATCAACCCCGATCAGTATTGTTCCGCCGCGTGTGTTCGCGAATGCTGCTATCGTCTCCAGTATTTCATCTCTCTCAGCTAGACTTCTTTTGAATTCGAGCTTTTCACTCTCCCTCTCTTCAACCAGATTATCGATTCCGGACATAGCCGGTCAATGTTCTAATGTATTAAAAAGTAACTTATAAAGATTCCGGACATAGCCGGTCAACGCCGGTCAAAAGTCATATTTGAAGTTATTTGAGGACGGAAAACAGTTTGTCAAGAATGGTTTTCGGAAGAACATCCCTGTTCTCAAGAGTAACGACGAAGGTTGAAACCCTGCTGGTTGAAAGTATGCTCTTGCAGAAAGAGTTTTGCGAAGCCCTGTGGTGAATGGTTGCGACAATGCTCTTGGCAGAGGAGAACGCTTCTGAGACCGTTTTCCTGAAGGCTTCTGAGTAGAGCTCCATGGGGCCTATCTCGTCTATGATAACCACCTCGTCGCTTGCAACAGCATTCCGTATGGCTTTGACGCCGACCCTCTCAAGCTCAGCGAGGCTGACAACGTATTTCCCAACCCTTGGGCCGGAGCCATAGTTGACGCTCGCCATGAGGCCCGTCAAGCCGGTTTTCAAATCCTCAACAAGGAAGCCTGTTCTAACACCCTTCTCCCTCGTCTCATATGTTATCATGCCGCCCACGCTCACACCCTTCTCCCTCAGCCCTTGGGCAACCTTTGAGACAAGCGTCGTCTTACCGATCCCGGGTCTACCCGTCACAAGGATCTTCATAACTCTATAAGCATCCCCCTGGGCCCAGGGTTGATGACAAGGGTTTCACCAATCCTTTCAGACAAGCCCGCCCGCTCGTGAACATGGCCGCATAAGCATGCTAGCGGAGACTCCTCCTCTATGAATCTTCTCAGCTCAACTGAGCCGATGTGCTCACCCATGGAAGTAAGGTCTAAGGAGGTGTTGAAGGGCGGGGTGTGGGAAAGCAGAACAAGCCTGTTAAGCCCCTTGAAGCCTGAGAGAACACGTTTAAACTCGTCCTCGCCTATTTCAAAAGGAGTGTTGAAGGGTGTTGGAAGACTACCGCCCACGCCTGCGAAGGTGAAGCCTTTGAAAACCTTCTTCTCGCCGTGTAGGCACACAATGCCCAGAATGGAAGCCTTGTGTCCAAGCTCCTCAGGAGTCTCATTGTTACCAGGTATTATGAAAACATTATCGTTTAAAGCCTTGAGCTTCTCCAAACCAGCGTCCAAGCCCTTGCCGTAAACCGTTAGGTCGCCGAGGAAGACAGCGAGGTCAGCATCCTTAGAGGTTTTCAAAGCCTCCTCCAGCAGGCTTAGCCGCAGGTGCACATCTGTACAGGCAAAGACCCTCAACCCGGATTCAACCTAATCGGGAAGTTTTTATGTTTTTCAAGAAGCATTACAAGGTTACTTTATGAGCCTGCTAGCCAAGACGAGTGAGAGCACTAGTAGAATATCGCCGTAGAAAAGCCTTACGACTAGGCCGAGGAGCAGTAGGACTTGCAGGGGCATTAGGAAGCTTGTGAAAACATGTTCCTCGGGGTTGAAAGCCTGCTCAGCCTTCTCATCTATCTTTCTCGAGAAAACTATTCTCCTAACACCGCTCCTGCTCCTCTTCTCAGCGAGCAGGAACCTGCTGTTCTCAGCAAGGTAGTGTGAGAACCTGACCTTCCTGAGGAGAAGTAGCGCGGCAACTCTTCTAAACATGCTTTCCTTCTCAAGGCCTTTGAAAAGCTCAACCCCCTTGAGCTTAACCGAGATGTTCCATAGAAGGTTAACTGGGAGGTAGAGGATGGTTAGCATAAGCGCGTTGTTCATCGTTGAAAACGCTACTGGAAGCCGAGCCATGCTCAGGTCAACCAGGAAGCCTGTCGGCGTGGAGGGGTACATTAGGCTCAGGCACATAAGCCCCTTGGCGTCAGCACCCCCGTAGACACCCGCGTAGTATAAGAGTATGAATAGGCCCGACTGTAGGCCTGCGAAGAGAAGCCACCAGGCTGGCTCAACAGACCCGTTTAAAACGCCTAGAATGTTTAAGACTATTGCTGAAGCCAAGAAGACTATCCATATGCGGTCGTCAATCTCCCTGCTTTTAACATCCTGAATCGAGCCTACGGATAAAAGTATTATGGAGACTATGCTGCGAGCATTCTCAAGCCAGGGCCAGTAGGACAATTCACCTGAGTCTTGAAAGCACCTCAGCCCTCTTAACGTGGAACTCCGTCACAACCCTGGCGACATCCCTGAAGTGAGTCACATTGTTATCCATCATCCATCTTATG
>JAOAJQ010000098.1 GCA_026414125.1 Thermoproteota archaeon | reverse complement strand
TGGTGATGATAGGGCCAATCCCTATAATCCTCGCTTCAGACCCTAAGACAGCCAGGATGCTGCTTATGCTTGCGATCATGCTAACCCTAGTCTTGATTGTCTTGACTGTCTTATTGGTTTACGGCTGAAGAAACTTGGATAATGCTAGAAAACTATTGACAGCAGGCTTCCTGATGATAATGCTCGGGTTCATAATGCTTTTAATAGCCTCACTGACCTCAGCTGAAGCTAAGGTTGGAGGAGCGTTCGTAATCTTCATAGGCCCCTTCCCACTGGCATTTGGCTTTGGAGAATACTCGCCCATACTAATACTTGTCAGTGTTGCTATTGCTGCAATAATGATATTAATAATTCTACTGAGTTTCAAGCAACCCCAAGCACAGCCGGATAATCCTTAGAAAACCCTTGAAAACACGGCATTTTCCAATTATTCCTCCGGCTCTATTATGATGACATTCTCACCAACTATGCTGCGGAACCTTTCAGCATCACTCTTTCCGCCGACGATGGAGCCGTAATGCATAGGTATGAATATTCCAACACTTATGTCTTTAGCTGCTTGAGCAGCCTCCTCAACGCTCATGGTGTATGTTCCCCCAATCGGAAGAAGAGAGACATCTGGCTTTATACTGGCCATTTCCGGTATCCTGTCGGTATCCCCTGCATGGTATATTTTCGCGGCGCCTAAGGTAACCACGTATCCAACCTTACCGTCCATCTTAGGGTGGAAAGATTTTCCAACATTGTATGCGGGAACAGCCTCCACCCTTATTCCTGAGACATCCATGGTTACGCCCGGCTTAACCAATTTATGCTCTAAGCCCAACTGTCTGAACCTTGCTTCGCACTCCTTGGGGCCTATTAAAAGAGTCTTGGGAGTGGAGATTTTTCTTATGTCTTCAACGCTCAAATGGTCGAAATGACTATGGGTAACGAGGACAATGTCAGCTATTGGACCGCCCTTAATTTTGAACGGGTCTATGTAGATTGTTTTCCCTTCTCCGGCTATCCTGAAACCAGCATGCCCCAGCCAATATATCTTAACACCCTTAATCTCTATCAAACTGGATTTAAGTAAGTGGAGCAAGGTTGAATATAAAGTTATTCTTCATTATCCCAGAAGTTTAGATAGAAGTGAAGTAAATGATTAGCAGCTATATAAGAAGAGCGTAATTGAAACCCCGAAGAGATTTGTTTCCGAAAAAGGGTCGACCAGATGAAGAACACTATGTTTATAAGACCTTCCTAATTTCTGCAAACAGCTTGGAAAAACTCGTTTACACGATGTTCCTAATGCTTGCATTTTTTACTTCACAGAATGCAAATAACCTTTTCCTAGCGTCTGCAGAGAACGCATATTCAGATGTTTCTTCTAAAAATAGTGCCGAAAAACTTTTTTCAATCCAGAGAGCGATTAACTCTGCAGTTGACGGGGACACCATATATGTTCCACCCGGCGTATACACGGAGAATCTTAAGATAAACAAATCCGTTAAACTTATAGCTAATGGAACAGTTGAGCTGAATCCGGTTAATCCTGGAGACAATGTTATAGAAATCCTGAAAGATAACGTTATCCTGACTGGTTTCACTGTTGTAAATCCTAGAGGAATATGCGGAATATGCGTTAAAGGATCAGTCGGCTACAAGATTATTAGGAACAAAATTTTAGGAGGAAATTACGGATTGCTGATTAACAGTTCGAGAAGAGGTTTAATCGAAGAAAACGACGTCAAGGAGTGCCTTTTCGGAATATACCTTCAAGAATCCCTAGAGAACACGGTTGCTCGAAACAATATCGAGACAAGCAAATTTGGAATTATTCTCTCGTTATGTTTCAACAGCACAGTTGCTGAAAACAGGGTGGTCAACTGCACCTATGGCCTATATAACCATATATCTGATAGAAGCAACACTATGAGAAACATTTTTCAAAATAATATAATTGGGATAACAGTCGCAAGGTCTAGGGCGAATAAAATATTAGTGAACGAAGCGCTAAATAACTTTTACGGAATGCATCTAGATTATGCGCAGGGAAACATTATACATGGAAATATCGTTATAGGTGGGCTTATAGGCATAAAAATCCAGAATTCGCAAAACATCACCTTAACGAATAATGTTGCACGCTTTTCGACGAATAATGTTGCTATTGAATCCAGCGTCAACATAACTGTTTCAAGAAACACTTTGGAATATGCGAAAGGACACGGTGTTACCGTCTATGAAACACTAAACAGCATACTATCAATGAATACTGTCTCCTTCTGCCGCGTGGGAATTTCTGTTGAAAACAGTCGTTCAGCAACTATTGGAAACAACTCTCTAAAGCAGAATTCCTACGGACTGTTCCTCTTCCGTTCATCTGAAGTCCGACTCCTGAGCAACAAGTGTGATAATAACACTGTTGCGGATTTCTATTCCGAAGGTGCGGAAGACATTATAGTTAAAAACCTGGAGATAAATGCTTACAGCAATATCGGAGAAGTCTCCTTCACTTATCATGGGGATGTTTCCATAAAGTGGTCCGGGCCGATTGAGCCGAGGACGGTTAGGCTTTTGAGTGGCTTCTTCAACATCACTCTATCCTCCGGAGGCTGGATGATGGTTAACGTAACGTATGACTTGAAAGATATTCAGGATACTCAAAAGGAGGAACCTGTCCTCTACAAATGGACGGGGGTAGATTGGAAAACCGTAAGGGGCTCAGTGAAGGAGGAGTCTCCTTTAAAGGGCTCAGCATCATTTCTATTGACTGAAACCGGAATCTACGTCTTAGGAGCCGGCGAGAAAACCGTAGAATCATTCCCCCCAGTTATTGGAATTATTGCTGTTATAATTCTTATTATCAGCTCCTACGTCGTCCTCAAGATTCTTAAGGATCGAAAGTCGGCCTGAGCTATTATTCCGTCTCTTCCCTTTTTCTCACTGCTTCCCTTATGACTGCTATCAGATAGGCTATAGTACCATATCCAACTAACGCAATGCTAGAAAAAGAAAGTGCTACTTGGATTACGACAAGACTGGTTAACGTAGCTGGATTATAGCCTTGTCTAACGTACCACACGTTGTATAAACCGGTAAGAAACGATAGCAGATAGACCAGAACCCCTATGAGCATCGCTTTCTTAGGACTCATTTTACTAAGACCTTTCGTAGAGCCAGCATTTAACCCAATGTCCCGAGGCTGCTTCGAACTCAGGCGGCTCTTCTTTAAAACACTTGTCGAAGGCGAGGGGACAGCGTGGAGAGAACCTGCAGCATCTTGGAGGGTCTACCAATGCAGGAGGCTCACCTGGCGGAACCTCTTTAAACTTGTTCCTGTTCTCCGGATTCGGGTCAGGTGTAGCCGTTAGCAGGGCCCTCGTATAAGGATGTAAAGGATTCTTTAAAACTTCCTGTGTGGAGGCCTTCTCCATAACATGTCCGGCATACATTATCAGCGCCCATTCTGAGAAGAACCTTGTTGTCGCAAGATCATGTGTTATGTATATCACGCTAAGCCTAAGCCTTTCCTGAAGCCTCCTCAACAATGTCAGTATCTCTATACGTACGGAAGCATCCAACATAGATACAGGCTCGTCGGCAATTATCAGTTTGGGTTCAAGGATTATCGCCCTAGCAATAGCAACCCTCTGCAACTGGCCGCCGCTAAGCATATGTGGATACTTATAAGCAAAATCCTCTACTGGCGTAAGCCTAACTTCTTCAAGAACCTTAAATACCCTTTCAGCCCTCTCCTCTTTAGACTTAACAGCATTATGGATGAGAAGAGGCTCCTCCAACGACCTGAATATTGTAAAATGGGAAGCGAAGGCGCCGAATGGGTCTTGTTGAACCAGACCAGTCATTCTCCTGTACCATTTAAGGTCATTAGCCTTAATATGCGTCACGTCCTTACCTTGGAACACGATTCTGCCACCATTAGGCTCGTAAAGTCTTATGATAGTCTTACCCAGAGTCGTCTTTCCACTTCCACTCTCTCCTACGAGTGACACGGCCTTACCCTCGTCTAGGCTGAAGGTGACGCCGTCAACCGCTTTTACGTAGTACACCTTGGAGCTTAAAAAACCCCTTCTTATTTCAAACCATTTTTTTAAGTCTTCTAATTCAAGCAATTTGCCGTCAAAACTCATTTCCCATCACCGTATAGCCAGCACCTAACAAAATGGCCTTCTCCAACTTTAAACATAGCGGGTTCCTCAGCACTACATTTGCTCCATGCAAACCTACATCTAGGGTGGAACTTGCATCCGGAGGGTGGGTCTATCAAACTCGGCGGCGCCCCACTTATAAACTCAGGCTTCCTATCAGTGCGGAGTGTTGGAACGCTTAACAGGAGACCTTTTGAATACGGGTGCTTCGGTTCAGTGTAGAAAACATCTGCGCTGGAGAGCTCAACCATCTTACCAGCGTATATGACTGCAACCCTGTTTGCAAGCTCGCTTGCAAGACCCAGGTCATGAGTTATAAAAATATAGCTGAGCCTGAACTCGTTTTTAATCTTCTTTAAAAGATTGATTATGTTAGCCTGGGTTAGAACGTCTAATGCTGAAGTCGGTTCGTCGAGAATGACTATCTCCGGGTTGGTTATGAGAGCCATTGCAATAGCAGCCCTCTGCTTCATCCCTCCGCTCAGCTCAAACGGATATCTTTCGGCAAAAGCACTTGGCATTCCCATGAGCTCCATAAGTTGCCTCGCTTTTTCTATAGCTTTTTTCTTCTCTACATGGTCGTGAATAATTAATGGCTCAGCCACCTGATACCCTATTCTATACACTGGATTAAAGGAGTTCATAGCCCCCTGGAAGACGATGGATATTTTCCTCCATCTTATTTCCCTCCTGAAAGCCTCCTCATCCAAATCCATAACATTCCTACCGTTAAGAATTATTTTCCCCTCGTACGTATGAATGTTTCTAGGAAGGACTCTAACCAAGGCACGTGCAAGAGTGCTTTT
>JAOAJQ010000097.1 GCA_026414125.1 Thermoproteota archaeon | reverse complement strand
TTTGAGAGTACTGCCATACCTGGTGGAAACAGGTGGCTACGATATGCATCCTTGGCTTGGTTTAAGAGGGATTAACGTGAACTACTACATTGCGAAGACAGCAGGTTTGAACATAACGTACGGCTGGCTTATTCAAGAGGTTATTCCCCAGGGCCCCTCGGATAAGGCTGGTCTGAAAGGAGGAACCAAGACTGTGACTGTTCTAGGAACCGAGATAAAGGTTGGCGGAGACCTGATAATTTCTATAGACGATCATCCCGTGAAGAATAGTGATGACATCGCTAGGGTACTTGCTGAATACACTTACCCGGGAAAGACGGTTAACCTGACGATTATCAGAGAAGGTCAGAAGCTGGTCGTCCCAGTAACTCTTGGAAAAAGACCCCCGCCCTAGAGTAGCTATTCTATAGTCTTGCTCCACATTTCTTTAGCAAGCCTACCCTCATATTTCATCAGGCTAAGCTTTTCCCTAGCGTCTTCACGCCTAGTATTATGTTTTTCAAGAAAGCCCGTAACCTTCTCAACCAGTATCTCCTTTATCTCTCCGCTCAGCATCCTTCCCGAGGAATATTCCTCCCGGATCCTCCTGAGCTTCTCATCGTCCTCCTCAAAGAAGAAATGGAGCCACTGGTATGGTACATCTACATCAGGGTTTCCACCAAGCCTTCTGTGCTCCTCAACTGTTGGTTGTCCTCCCGAGAAAGCTTGAAATATCTTCCTCCGGATGCTCTTCTCATCCTCGTTAAGGTAGATGGCACTCTCCGGCTGGGAGGCGCTCATCTTGCCCGAGGGACCTGTTAAAGGCGGGAGAAACTTGCAGTGAATAGCTGCAGTCTTATAGTAGCCGAAGCTCTCGGCAATATCCCTCTGAATCCTCCAATACGGGTCTTGGTCTATCGCAGCAGGTATTAAACACCGCCTCTTCTCGAAGAAAGTCACACATATTTGAAAAGCGGGGTAGAAGATCATGCCTATGTTCGTACTCATATCGAAGCCGAAAACAGCTCGAACCCAGCTGAAATTAACCTTCTTAGCGATCTTCAGAACCATAGGATACATGTTGCGCACATACTCCATATCTTGAAATATGAAAGTCCTGTCAGGGTTAAACCCTACTGCAGCAATATCAAGCGCGTTCTCAAAAGACCACTTCCTGACATCCTCAATAGTAAGATTCCTGCTTTCCTCTAGGAACTTCTCATCGTCAGTCAACTCGATGTAAACGTTGCACCTAAACCTGTCTTGAAGCCATTTAGTGAAGTAGAAGGGAATTATGTGACCCAATGTCATGGGCCCGCTAGGACCCCTGCCGGTATAGAGGAAGAAGCCTCTCCCTGCCTCATAATCGTCTAAAACCCTATCTAGATCCCTATGGGAGAAGAAGATCCCCCGTCTAATTAGTAGATGGTCTTCCCCAGCGAGCCTAACAAACCTGTCTTTAAGCTGCGGAGTAAGTGGTTCAGTCCCAAAATCTCTCATAAGCTTCTCATAATCCACCAGGCCTTCAACGGTCCATGGAGTAACCTTGAACTCGCCTTGCTGCCCCATTCCATCGGAGAAAGCTCCGTGGGACTTTTTAAAGCTTGTAATAGAGAGGCTTAAGTAACGTTTTTAACGTTGAACCGAAACCTAGAGACCATGAAGTATAGGCTTATGGACCTGCTTGCCTGCCCAATAGATAAGGATTTCCCCTTAAAACTAATAGTTTTTCAAGAAGAAGAGAGGAGTATTGAGTTTAAGTATGATAATGTAATATGCGAACTCTACTGTGGCTTAAACGCAGCCCGCGTCAAAGACGCTGGCCTCAGCGCTGAGGCATGTAATAAATGCATGAAAAAGGAGATACTGAACGGCGTACTAATATGCGGTAAATGTAACAGGTGGTATCCAATCGTTGACGAGATCCCACAACTTCTTCCCGATGAATTAAGAGAATCAAAGGAAGACCTTTCCTTCCTAACGAAGTATGCGGAAAAGATTCCTAAAAACATACTTGAAGAAGGAAAGCCTTTCAACCTTGCAACAAGAGGCGAATATTAGTTAAACAAACAGCTTTGACAAGTATTTCGCTAAGGTTCCTTCAGTTAGAAGGCTTTTATTGCCAGTTTAACAAAAACAAGCCCGCGTGCAATACGATCTAGCTAAACATTCCTGATCTTACAGACTTCGAAGAAACTTTTTACCTCGTTACATATTTTTTCAAGTTCACCTGTCAAGTAAACCTGTTTTTCCAGAAAAGTTTTATCAAGGGTTTTAGTCGGCTTAAACTGCTGGATGAAAAATCTTCTTGCACCTTTAAGCCACCTAGCTATGGCTAAAATATCCTCTCTCACAAGAAGCTCTGGGACGACTGTTGTCCTGAACTCGTGCTCTGGGAAAGCCTTAACTATCTTAACGCTCTCAGCAATCCTACTGGCATCAACCTTAACTCTTACTACGTTCTCGTATTTTTCCAAGGGCGCTTTAACATCCATAGCGATATAGTCGACAAGCCTTTCCCCTATAAGCCTCCTAAGCATTTCAGGGCTTGTCCCATTAGTATCAAGCTTAACAGAATACCCCAAGCCTTTAACCCTCCTGATGAAACCCGGAAGATCATCATGGAGAGAGGGTTCTCCACCTGTTATGCACACCCCATTGAGAAACCCTTTTCTCTCATCCAAGAAGCGAAGCACGTCTCTCTCAGGAATTAATGGTGTTCCATCATCTATAACCAACTCTGGGTTATGGCAGTACGGGCAACGAAAATTGCAGCCAAATGTAAATAGCGTGCACGCAACCCTACCCGGGTAGTCTATCAGGCTTAGCTTCTGTATTCCCTTTATTATCAAGCTCCGATTGCCAGTTTTCAAAACGGAGGATTTAAGGTTTATTTAAAAAAAGTTTAGAGAAACACTATCTGTCCGTCATCATATTTTTCAAAATCATTGCATAACAATTAGGAAGCATCTTATTCTCGCAGCATAGCTACGCTCGAGTTACCTGTTCAATGCTTAGACTTTAAATCGCAAACTTGCATACTGCTCATAGTTCTCCAACACTCCCACTAAGTCAGCAGTTGTCCCGTTTAGACACGTTAAATTTTTATGTAAAATAATGCGAGCTATAGCGTATAAAAATCCTGTTTCTCTCTAAAGTATTTAACAATGCTTTCGAAAATCTTCCTCCCATCTCCTTTTTCAGGAAAAACTCTACCCCACTCTGGTAGTTGCCATCCGAAGAAAGCTCTCTCCGGATGTGGCATCATCCCCATGACGTTTCCCTTCTTGCTGCAAATCCCAGCGATATCGTATTTTGAGCCATTAGGATTGAACGGATATAGACCGTTAGCATCATCCCCGTTTGGAAGAACGTATCTGAAGACAATCTGTCTATTCTTCTTAAGCTCTTCCAAATCCTCTTCGGAACGCGTTAGAAATCTTCCTTCAGCATGCCCCACAGGTATTCTGAGAATTTCGCCCTTTTTCATCATCATAGTAAAAGGGGTCTCATTGTTCTCAACCCTTATCCAGACCCATCTGCATTCATACCTTGCTGAAGAATTGTTCGCAAGTGCTGCCGACGGGGTTTCGCTGACTCCGTCTCCCGGCAGTATTCCGGCTTCAACTAGAACCTGGAAGCCGTTACAGATACCGAGCACAAGCCTACCCTCCTCTATAAATCTCTCAAGCTCCATCCTATGCTTTGCAAGAACCCTTTTACCCCATACTGCACCAGCTCTCACGTAGTCCCCGTAGGAGAATCCCCCTGGGAAAACGACCAGATGATAGTTGAAAAGGCTTTTCTTCTCAAGCTGATTCATATGGACTATTTCCGTCTTAACACCCACCTCTTCCAGAGCAACACGTGTTTCAAGGTCGCAGTTCGTGCCGCCGGTCCTAAGGACGCAAGCTTTAAACCCGTTGAGGCTCATTTCAGTAACCCCTCCAGGCTTTCTTGATTTCCGACCCGCTTATTTCATTCAACCCCCTGTTTAGATCGATTATGCGTAGCCCAACGCCTCTGGCTACTTGACCAATCCTGCTGAACGGTAATCCCGATAGAAGATCCTCAAACCTTCTCCACCTGTCTCCATCAACTTCAACGAGGAACCTTGACGTTGACTCTGAGAAGAGAACGTAGTCGCTCCTAGTCGTATTCGAAGGAACCTTGCGTAGATCTAGCTCCATGCCAAGGTTTTTCGAGGCAACGATCATCTCCGCCGCAGCCACTCCTAAACCGCCTTCTGAGAGGTCATGGCATGACAATACGAGCTTCTCGTCAACCGCCCGGATTAGAGAGTCGACCAGGCTCTTAGACAGCTTAGCATCCAGCTTGGGAACATCTCCGCCGTCAACACCTTTAAGCCTAAAGTATGCTGAGCCCCTCAGTTCCTCTCTGGTTAACCCGATAATGTAAACAGGGTTCCCCTCCTTCTTAAGGCTTAAAGTAACCACGTTCCGAATGTCAGGAATTATTCCTACGCCCGTTACCAATAGGGTTGGCCTCACTGGGCCTAGCGGTGACTCGTTGTAAAGACTGTCCTTACCGGAGATGAAAGGCATGTCTAAAGCTCTTGAGAAATCGTAGCAAGCCTCAACAGCCCTCAGCAGCCTACCCATGTTATCCTCGTTCTCAGGGCTTCCCCAGACGAAGTTATCTAGAATCGCCACCCTCCTACCACCGACGGCAACATTATTCCTTAACGCCTCCTCTATAGAGGCTGCAGCCATCCAGTATGGGTCAGGATAGAAAGGGTTTATCCCGCATGATATTACGATTCCCATCCAAGAATCCGCAAGGGGCTTAACCACTGCAGCATCACTCGGCCCACCTTCCTCACCGTGAAGAGGCTTAACCACTGTGCAGCCCCTAACCTCATGGTCGTAAGTTCTGATAACATCCTCCTTGCTCCTAATATTCGGGTCTGAGAGAAGATTCAGAAGCTCTCCTGCAATGTCCATAGGCTCCTCCAACTCAACCCTGATTGGCGTAAGCATAGGTATTCTTGCCCTTCTAGTAACCTTAGGAGGATTAAATAGGAAGTCTAGGTC
>JAOAJQ010000096.1:4894-5129 GCA_026414125.1 Thermoproteota archaeon | reverse complement strand
TTCTGTGATTCTTTTTAGCGTGCGCCGGTGTTAAAGGGGGCAGTGGTTTGGGGAGAAAATGAGTTTTTCGAGCCGCATCCTAATGGCACTAAGCATGTTGTCTGGAGGGCTGGGAATAGTCTATTTGACTCGCCGCAGGTAGAAAGCTACCAGCAGACAGAATGGTGGAGGACAGATATGCTTCCGGAAACGCTGCGTCTCCCAAGCGGACACGATGGCTCGCATACTTTCATAG
>JAOAJQ010000096.1:0-4884 GCA_026414125.1 Thermoproteota archaeon | reverse complement strand
GCATCCTCCAGCCATCGGGGTTTACGAGGCTCTAGCCATGACTGTCCCAGGGATAATCGCTCACCAATCAGCCTTAAGAGGAGGGAGGCAGATGGAGATTCCAAGATTTGGCTCCTCGTCTAACGGAATTTGTCCTCAATAGTTCTCAGCTGACGGCTCCAAACCCACCACCGACTTCTAATCTGCTTCAACCAAGCAATTCACGTGGTCTAAATTATTCCTCGCCCATTCGCTTTGCCCAGTCTTCCAGCTTCATGCCTTCACTGATATGTGTGACACCAGCCTTGCGGGCAACCTCTAGAAACCTGTGGAGTAACTCTAACCGTTCCTCCCCCTTAACCCGGTTCGTCGCCAGCTTGACATACCAGACTGGTAGGCGTGCCACCTGCACGCGGAACCGGGTCTCCTCGCTGTCAGCCAGTCGCTCCGCTTCATCAAACAGTCTTTCAGCCTCCTCTAGAAATTCATCGTCCAAGAATGGGGAGGCTGGAGGGTCGTAAATGTGAATGTGAACACGCTTCTCCCTAACCTTCCTGTGCAACAACTCTATGTAGGCGCGAACAGCGTTTGCCGCCCCACCGTAATAGCCTTTAAGAAAATCGTCAATATGCTTCTGCACATCAGTGTCAGGGTTCCAGAGAAGCTTCGCCAGCAAGTATGCTCTCAACGGCGCCATCTCCCCGTTTCCACCAGGAGAATAGTTGCCCTGTTCAAACAAGCCTTTGACACCGTGTTTAACGAAAAACCTTACGTTCGGCTGAAGTACTTCAAGGTTTGGGAAGGGCTGAATGTAATGGGCGAAGTTAGTCGTATAATCCCAAACGTACAGCAGTGGAGACACGGGCCTCCAAGCTTCAATGTCCTCGCGGAAACTCTTATTCTCCTTCGATTGGCAGCTTTCCAAAGGATGGGAGAAGCAGCACTCGATGGAGCAAAGCCTGATTATAATGTTTCTCCTTGGACGCAGGGTTTTGGGGGGCTTACGGCTATATTGGTAGGCAAGCGTCTCCACACGGATGTTCGGATAATCGTGTTCAATAGATTCGCCAATCGTGTTTACGAACCTGATGAGCGACGCGGCCGGGCTATCCTCAGCCTCGTCAAGCGCTTTGCATTCTGGACACTGACACCAGTTGCCCGTGTCGTTCTGCGAAACATCAATTATTGTCGCGTCAGGATGCTCTTCTACCCATTCTCGCACACGTTCAACTGCCATTTTAACCAGCTCAGGGTTGGATAAGCATCTTTGAACATACCCGCTGACACGTTTGCCATCTATCATCGGCCAGAACTCTGGATGCTGCTCGCAGACTTCACGCGGAATAAGCTGGTCTAAACTGTGTACAAAAGGGTAGAATACTGCTGCTCGTCCACCGTGTTTCTCAGTTAAACGGTAATGGTGGCCGTTCAGCCTGTGGCGGGCGGCGAAATCAGCATCCCGCAGCATCTCCGTCCAGAAGACTTCGCGATACTCTAAAGCCGGTTTCTGTATCTCGTCTAGGAAAGGTATTTCAACACGCCTCATATTAGGCACGTGCTCCACCTCAGGGGTGAACCAGCGGACGCCTAGCTTCTCCTCCAACAGGGCGTAGACTCCGTATAGTGTTCCCCGGGGCCTGCCGCCGACTATTATTAGATGGTTGTCAAGTGTTCTAAGCAGGAATCCTTCTGAGCCAAGTTTAGACACGTCCACTTGCAAGCCTAAGCTACGCAGATGCTTATTATCGCCGAGCATGATTTCATGGCTTGTCATCGGCTGGTCATCTGTGGCAATGGGCAGTTTCACGCCGCTGATGTGCTCAAAGTATTTCTGCAGCTCTTCAGCAGCATAGCGTTCTGACGGGATTGCGTCCACCGGTATGATGATGCAGTAGGGGCTTTTACCTTCATCCGCCAACACGATCCGCTTTTCCAAAACAGGCATTATCCTTAGAATTGCAATTCTAACTATAAAAGCTTTAGGAGGGTTCTAAGGCAAGACGGATTGGAGGAATAGAGATGAAAATTTAAATCCTCCGTTTTAAGCCGGCACCCTTACAGTATCTTATGAGTCCGCTTGGAAGAATGATCAGCAGGTTTTCGGACTACCTGGTTTTAGAAGAAAATCTCAGGGTTCTCTCATTCGTTAACGCGGTGATGAGTTTTGCCGGCAGCCTTTATGGTTCCCTACTGGGACTCTATATAACAGGCACCTTAGGTGTTTCCATCCTCATATTCGGCTTCATGAACACTGCTAGAGATTTGGTTTCAAGCTTAGCCAGCTTCCCGTCAGGTGTATTCTCAGACATCTTTGGAAGGAAGAAAATGATGTTGCTGGCTATTGTCTTCTCCATTTTAACCCTTCTCCTACTCTTCTTATTCAAAGATCCCCTCTGGCTTCTCATAGCACTAGTATTTCAAGGCTTAAGCACGAGCTTCATGGGTCCTTCCAGCAGCGCGTACGTCATAGATGTGACACCTGAGGAGAAAAGAGGCAAGGCCTATGCGACACTCGCCTTTCTGCAGAGCCTTAGCAGCATTCTCGCAACATCTGTCGCCGGCATAATAGCCGTATTACTTGGTTTCTACTGGCTTTTCGCCGCAGCCTTGATACTTGGGTCAGCCGCCTTATGCGGCACAATGCTTTTTTTAAAAGAATCTTTAGACTATTCGGCGGAAAGGGTTGAGAAGGGGCGGAGAAACGGATTATCCTTCACGGATTTTAAGAATGGCCTAGCCAGTCTAAAAAACCCATTACTATTAGCAGTGTTGTTAGGCATAGTGTTTCACACGCTGGGAATAGGTATTCAAGGCCCTTACTTAGCAATATATGCAGAGAATGTTTTAGCGTTCTCCCTGCCAACTATAAGCTTGATGCTTAGCGCGGAGCAGCTGGGAATCTTAATAGGCCACTTGCCGAGTGGAAAAATAGTTGACAAGTATGGGGGAGAGATATCTTTCGCCTTCCACATAGCCGCAACCTCTCCATGCATGATTCTCTTCACGATTTCAAGAAATCCTATTCTAGCAAGTGCAATCCTCCTCCTTTGGGGTTTAACATTTGGATTGGACAACGTGAGCAGACAGAGTCTTATAGCAAAGTATCGATCGCAAGCCGGTGTTGCTACAGCGTATGGCGTAATCAACCTGATATCAGGGATGGTGGCACTAATTTCACCTGCAGTCGGAGGAGCTATCTGGACTAGTTTCTCACCGCAGTTAGTGTTCTACACTTCTGCAGCAATAAACGTGCTGGGCTCTCTACCGCTGTTCACACTCTGGCTTCATAATAGAAAGCATCGTAACCACTAGTTTAACGAATTTATTTCACTGATTCATCTAACAAAAGGCTACTGTAAAAAGCCAGATATTCCCATTAGGGTAAGCCGATCTTTCATTCACACCAAGTTGGCCTAGTGTATGCAAGACTCCTCGGCGTTCTGAGCTTAGAGAAGCGCTTCTATCTTCGCTTAGTCGGCAAGCTCCTTGCTTCTAGCCTTGTCAAGCAGCCTAGCAATTTTCCCCCTACTCACTCTCAGCCCTCTGCTTTTTCAGAAACAGCGTCTCGATTTTTCGACGCGATCTTCGCGAAGTAGAGGGACGCCAATTCTCTGACTCCGCCCACATTGTTCCGTTCCACTAATTCCCATGGCTCAATCCTAACCCCTCGTTCACGGCTTTCACCAAAATGTCATATGCCTGAAGACCAACATAATAGTGCTAACTTCCAGTTGCCAGGATTCTCAACCACGTCAACCGCTGTATTCAAGCCATCTAGCACGATAGTTCTTTAACCATCCTCTCCGTCTTATCAAAGATGAAAAAGGTTACGCGCTTTATCCTCAGTTCCCACCTTCTTTACTAGCATAAGTAGTATGGTAACGATTATCATGCTAACAGCGAACAACACAGTCCAGTAGACTAGAGGGATAGACACCTGTTTCAAAGCAATCCCTATGGACGCCCATACTACAACCAGGCTGTAGGCGAAATCTCTTCTTCTAACAAGCATTAGTAGTGTTATTGCCAAAGCAATCAGGATAACCGCGGCAGTCCCTAAAGCTTGCATATCTAGCGGTATGCTTAGCATAAGCACGTTTATGACTGAAGCGATGTTCGCTATTGTGGCTAGGGATATCCATCCAAGGTAGACACTCACCGGGACATGAACAGCCAGCTTCTGCGCTATGGGAACCTTCTTTACGCCTACTCCCAGCCTTAAGTATGTTAGAAGAAGGGTCGCTAGAAGAGCAATGATTGGAATAGGCGAGAATATGAAGAGCGATGGATTACTGTAAGAGTAATGGAAGACTATTAGCCACATTATATTGGCTGCGGCACCCAGCACGTATAGGAAGCCTATTTCTTCGAGATACTCTTCTTTTCTCTGGCTAACCCGAGCTTGGTAAACCATGAATACGGTGAGAAGAATGTATATTACACCCCATATCGCGAAAACGTAGCCTGGCGGAGTGAAAAGGTTTGGATAAGAATCTGAAACCTCTCCTGTTGTTACACCGTTTAAAGGCAGTATGTTTACGATAGAATTGAATAGTATTGTTGCCACTATAGCCGCCACATTAAGCATCTGCAGAATAGCAGGATTAATCCTAGAACCCATGTGGCTTATCCACGCGGCTCTTAATAAACTGTTCCCGAATGTTTTTCGACGGGTTTTAAAGCGGCTCGGCTTTTAGAGAAGCCTGACGGCCATTTTTCCACTCAACGTCTCAAATCCGATGGGAATAAATAGTAACCGGCCTATTCTGATGTGAAGGAAGGTTCTCCCAGCTCTTCCGGTTTTAAGAGTCTCCTAGGGGCTACGCCAACTATGAGCCCTCTGGCTCTCCCTAGGTCTACTAGGTCAACATTCTTAAAGAAAACCCGTGTTAAACTAGCTAGTTC
>JAOAJQ010000095.1 GCA_026414125.1 Thermoproteota archaeon | reverse complement strand
TTTCATCTTCTTCTTGAGCTCGCGGGAAACCTTGACCGCTATAATTTCACTCATGGTTATACTATAAGTTAAACTTTTATTTAAACCTTTTCAAACGGCAGGGGCATGCAACCATAAAGAACGATAGTAAGAAACACGCGCCTGAAAGGCGTAGCACGCCGGAATCAAAAAGCGAAATGTTTTGAGAATTTTTCGCTCTACTTCTGGTCAACCTTAACTCGGCCCAACGCTTTTTCAAGAACTGTTCTATAGATGAAGCTTAAAGGCGGATCTGTGACATCAGAATTCAGTTCTACCCAAGAATACTGTGAACAGGGTAGACTAAGCAGATGTTTCTCTAAACGCTTCAGGACATCCTCGCGATGGAAATTAATTCTGGCAGCTTATAAACCGCCGCAATCGTATTTCTAATATCTTGGGGCTTGGCTAGAAGACTGGAAACCGTCGAGCAGAGTGTTGGGCGAATACTTCTCGAATTTTTGTATAAATTATGGCTCTATTCTTAACTTTTTTGTTAAGGATAAAACACTTGAATATACAGGACGCCTTTCAGCATCATGAGCCTGGAGAGGGTTTTAATGAGACTGAGAGAATTGGGGTTAACGGTAAAATGTTAATTCATATGCTTTCAGCACATCGTAATGTTTAGTGTTCCTTGTTAGCAGCTTAAGCCTTTTCACCACCGCTGTAACACCTATTATCAGATCCCGGTCTTCAACAAGCCTGCCTGAAGCCTTCAGGCTCCTCCATATTTCTGAGGCTTTCTCCAGAATCTCGTTGTCAAGCCAAACGATGAAGAAGGATTCCTCAAGGATTCTCTTCGCCTCCTTAACATCCTTCGTCCCCCTGATGAACTCGTAGACAGTTATTTCAGAAATATGGTGGGAATCCTCAGGGTTTAGCTCCAGCTCCCCCTTATAGTAGTCGATAAGGCAATCAGTATCAACTAGTATTCTCTCGCCCATTTCCTAACCCTAGTCTCCTCGTATCCCATTTCCAGCAGCTTCTGCATCTTTTTCCTATGTTTAAACCTCTTCTCGGTTAGAGCCATGCTCGCAAGCTCGTTCAAAAACTCGTCCCAAGCCTTATTCCCCTTAATGCTCTCCAACCGTTTCTTCGTTTCCCTGCTCACTGGAATAGTGCTCATAATTAATGAATAATGAATCATAATTTATAAACTTTTAGTGCGCTAGGCGAAACATGCTTGTAGTATGCATGAAATTTTGAGGGATTAAAGCATCGAAAGCTGCCTTCAAGAGTGTTCCTCATGATGGAAACCAATAATTCTGACAGCTTATAAACCGCTAGAAACCGTGTTCTAATGTTTTAGGGCTTTCGCCTAAGGATCAGATGAGAACGCGCTAAGCTTCAGGCGCATCGTTTCTTTTAGAAATAAACCTTCTGCCATTATGGTCAGTAGGATTCGGTTTAAATCCTCAAAGCTTATATTAGTCATATTAGTCATATTAATTATGGCATATGAAGATGCTTCTCCAAGAGTCGTCAGGAAATACTTGGAAAACGCTTATTCAGGGCTTCTCCGAAAATTCGGTGGAAGACCCTTCCGCCTTGAGGAGGCTGCTAGAGCGCTCGGGGTAAAGCCAAGCTATATGAAGAATCTGCTCAGCGAGCTTAAGCGTAGGGGCTGGCTTATTTCAAAGCCTGATCCGGAAGACGCGAGGCGTGCCGTTTATAACTTGGACCTTACTTTTATCAGTGAGATGAAGACGGAAGTAGGCTCAACGATAACCAGTCATGAAGGCGAGTACGTTCTTTTTGTAAACGGGAGGATTGTCGACAAGGATCATGATGTTCAAAGACTGCTTAGAAGAGCCTTGAAGAAGCATAAGCCGGACGAGATCTATATAACTAACGTGGGAAGGCCGAGGGAGCTTGTCACCATCGGTTTCTAAGTGTTGGCCCCATGCGTCGAATAAGCCGCCGTCCCCATCAATACCCATCGTGGTCTCAGCCAGCGAAGAAGGAGAAGGCTTAAGCAGGATGTTTCAGGTTGACACAGGGTTCTCCGGGGCTGTTGCAATAGACCGGGAGCTCGTGGATTTACTGGGTCCCCGGAGGGTTGGCAGTATTCATATTGCTACCGCCACTGGTCTCGACGTTAGGACTGATCTTTACCTTGTTTATTTAACGATTCCCGAGTTGAAGATTAACCGGCAGCCGTTCGCAGCACTCTTGGCGACGAGGAGTCTAATAGGCAGGCAGCTGCTAAACCATAGGGAATGGCTGTTGGATAACGTGCGTAATAGATTCTGCTTGCTAAGGTGATGCGTAACAAGGTTTCAAACCGTTTTGGAGGAAACAGAGGATAGACATTTTTCAAGTCAATCGTCGGCAACCCGTCTGACGGCTTAGTGTTTTCAATTTCGCATGCCAACATTCTTATTCAGATAGACCGGTTGGCCTCCGGGTTTGAATATCCGGACGTTCCGCGAAAAACTTATTTAAAACATTCACGTATGTCTTACTAGCTATGGGTGGGAATGTTAGGCTTGTTCTAGCCCTAGCCTTACTACCTTTCCTCCTCACAGGCTTCCTGAAGGCTTCCGCAACTCCTTTCGAGCTCAGCTATGATGACGGTGGCCACGACTACGGTTGGAGCGACTTCTATCCTAATGGTGCTGCAGTAATGTTCTCCCCGCCTTCACCAGCATGGAGAATAACCGCGGTTAAGATTTACGCGACCTGTATTCTAAGGGGGCCCTCCTCGCTATTCTACGTTCAGATTTGGGATGCTGGCTTGAACACTGTTTACAGCGAACCCTTCATCTTCAACAGGGTTTTCAGGAACGCTACGCTAGACTGGTACACCATTAGGGTTCCGAACGTGGTTGTTAAAGGCGTTTTCCACGTTGTTATCATACCGATGTTCACGCTCGACGGGCCTCAACTATGGCTGGGCGTTGACGACGATCCTCCTATTGCTAACAACAGCTTCATCATGGATGTGGATAAGCATGCTCCCCTGGTTTCTCTCAACGCCTCAAGCGGGAGGCCGGGCGACTTCATGGTTAGGGTTGTGGGAGAGCCTACTGAGATTCCTCATGAGCTCAGGCTGGCCTCGATAGAGCTTAGCGAGAAGGAGACCATTATTGTCTTCAACTACCCTGGGGAGGTTAAGGGCTTTGGGGCTAGGCTTGTCAGGGTTAACGGCGACCATGTTGACTGCAACGCATCCAGGGTTACGGGCGGGGTAATGGTTAGGGTTGGAGAGTCAGGTTTTCTCAACGTTTACGTTGAAACGCCTAGAGGGGAGGTTGTCGGCGTGGGTCTAAGGATTAACGCTAGCCTCAGGATGCTCTACCAGGCTCTCCACGCTAACTATACTGTTCTCAAAGAGTCTTCAGAATGGTCTAGCAGAAAGCTGGAAACCCTGTCCAGGGAGAACGAGAACCTTAAGACCCAGCTTAGGGAATGGAGCAACGCTAACAGTGTTCTTCAAAAACAGGTTTGGACGCTCATGGGGAACCTTACAGCGAAGGAGCAGAGGGTTTCTGAGCTGAACAGTACTGTTGGGAGGCTGGAGAACGAGAAAACAATCCTGCTAATCCTCCTGGCGGCGGCGATAATCGTTCCACCTGCGATTCTGACTTTTAAGAGGCGTAGACCATGGAAATGAGCAGCCTTAAGACCAGGCTTGAAGGCAGTTTTCTAATCATCTTAGCGTTAACCACGTGTTTCACCCCGAGCCTCCTCGTATCCAGGGTTCTGGCGCAGAGCGGGGACTACGAGGCTTTCCTCAGAAGGCTTGAAGAATACCTTAGGGACGCTATGCCCTCGGAGTCCGACCCGGTTAACGAGTGCGAGTATATTGTTCCACAGGGCTTCGACGCTTCCCAGGCTGAGAGGCTCTGGAGGGTTTTCGCCCCTAACGTGAGCACGGGGTGCTCTGAGCAGGAGTTTAGAAGCGAGCTTGGAAGAATCTATCCGAACGGCACAGTAAGCCTAGATGTTAACGGGAGCAGGGCTCTTCTAAACCTGACGGGCCTGAGGGTTGAGAAGCCTGACGACGGGAGCGTGAGAGTAAAGATACCGTTGGAGTCCAGCGTCCCGCTGAACTACACCTACTATAATTCGACCGGCGTGACGGTAATGTACGAGGCTTGGAACGAGACCCTCGTCAGGTTTTACGAGGTTGAGAGGTACACTGGGCTATACAGGTACGTGATGAAGGATGTTGAGAAAAACGTTGTCTTCAGCATTGTCTCAAGGCTTACGATAGGGTTTTTCCCGGAGGAGATGGGCGTTGGAAGAATCATGCTCGCCTACCCTGAGAAGGACTGGCGGTTTTTCCTTGGAAACCCGAGTATCGCTGTCCCCGGGCACTACGAGGATGTTAGGATGGTGGTTCCGGAGCACGAGGAGAAAATTAAAGTATTGTTCCCAGGCTACGACCCGGTTTTCGCAGAAGGCTGGATCGTCTCAGCCAGCGTCTCGTCGACGAGCCTAACCCTGGGGGAAACGCTTGAAGTACACTACTGGGCGGATTATAGTGGCCTAGGGCAGCCTGAGCCGCTTAACGCTACTCTGACTATTGTTGTGACAGACGGCTTCGAACCCCTGGATGGTGTTGAGAGGATTCTCAGCGATGCTCACACAACGGGTGTTTTCAGGCTTAAGGCTGTTAAGCCGGGTCTCCACAACGTCACCATATTCCTGGCCGGGAACGCTTGCCTCGCAACCTGGCCTCCGAGCAGCAACGTGTCGTACAGCATTCTGGTGGTTGGCCCAGCCTCACCATCCGTCGACATCAGGGTTCTCAACGTTGACCCGTCTATCATGAAGCACGCCGGGCTGACGCTGGAGCTGAGCAACAATGGTGGGAGCGCTGCCCGTGGAGTGAGCGTTCAGGTTACCGGCGTGCACGCGGAACCCACTGGAGTGAGCGTCGGAGATATTGAAGCCGGAGGCTCAAGGAGGGTTGAGCTCAACGTTCGGCTTACAAGGTCTTCCACGGAGATCACTGTTAAAGCGTTCTACAGGGACGAGGATGGTAACAGTTATTTCTCGGAGGCGAAGACATGGGTCTGGACGCAAAGCATCTGGGTTCCGGAGCGTTTCGAAGAGATAAGGGTCGTTGTGCCTGAGCACGAGGAGACCGTTAGGGTTTTCGTGCCAGACTCCAC
>JAOAJQ010000094.1 GCA_026414125.1 Thermoproteota archaeon | reverse complement strand
CAGTCTGATAGCGGTGTACATGGTTCTTGTCACCGCTGTGGCGAGCCTCTGGGAGCTCCTCAACGGAAGGTATATTGACAGGGCCAGCGGCGTGAAAGGGAAGCTACGTGTACTTTATGCTGGGATGGTGCCATCAGCCCTGCTACTACTGCTTACCCTACTCGCACCGTCGCCGCATGTGGCAGCATGGCTAGTGTCAGCCTCACTCCTCTTCTGGAGAAGTGCTACACCAGTCTTATGGTCCATACTGGGAGACCTTGTGCCACCGTCGCAGCTATCCAGAGCGAGCTCAGCCTACATGGTCGCGGTATTTCTCTCAGGCATAACCTCTTCCGTTGTAACAGGATACTTGATCTCCACTACGGGGACCGTGAAGCACGCCATACTGCTCTCATCGCTAGTGCTGCTCTTATCGCCCTTATCGTATACGCTTGCAGCTAGAAGCGCCAGACCTCTACAAAGAGCCTAGCATGCTTAAAAATACAGGCACTGTACAGGGACAGGGTTTTTGAACGATGAGTGTGTGCTAACTAATTGGTTCACAAAACTTAAAAAGACCTCTTCATAATGTTGTATGAAGCCGAGGTGCCCGAACCTGGCTAAGGGGCAAGCCTGGAGAAGAAGTAACATTCAGAAAGCTTGTGGCCCTTTCATGGGCCGCAGGGGTTCAAATCCCCTCCTCGGCGTATTTTTAAATATTTGTATCTTAATTTTATTAGTTGCTGGATGAGAGTGTTTGACTATTGCATATACTACTTTTACATATGCGGATAGTATGGGCTGAAGCTCATGGGGAAGTGACCGATCTACTTGGAGAGCAACATAAAACATAACGCTTGCGGAAAAAACTTTCCATAAAGGCGATGTTATCGCGATAATAGAGGTAAAAAGCACAATCGACATAGACTATTTCAGGGATAGATTTAGTGTGGCGGAGAGCGACCTTAAGAAACACATTGGCCTCGATATATACAAAACTGCTGGATACGGCATTGCCGTCAGCTTCGCCTTCGACCCGGTGGATATGCTTTGGGACGGGACATATCCGGGCAACGTCGGATTCTTTAGCAATCCGTATATGGTGGTTTTTACGAGGAGTGAGATAGAGGGTTTTGGAGGATGATAGGGATGGTTGACGAAAAGTTCCTTGAAAAACTTAGAGATTACTTTAACAAGAAGTATAAGGCGGAGTTTAAAATAGATACTAAGCCAATATTCAAGGACGAGAAATGGCATATAATCACGAATTCGGGTTATGGTGTTGGAGTCCACGAGCTCGTCGACGGGAGGATTGAGGTGTATTCTAACAGGGTGGGGGATTTTGAAGATGTCGTGCAGATACTTTTGGATACTGATGTTTATGGCTCCAGGCTGAAGAAGGCTAAGAGCGAGGAGGAGAGAAAAAGGATTTGGGCGAAAATAAGGAAGGAAAAGGAAGAGATACTTAACGACCTAGCCAACGGAAAATGGGGGAAGTACTTGGAGGAAAAGTTCCTGAGAAGACCTTATAGCGGCTTTGTCCTTCGACTGTACTGGGGGGAAGAAGTGGCTAGGAGGATAAGCGAGAAGTACAAGATAGATGTTAAGTATGAGCTGACGGGGCACCGCACGTTCTTCACCTCAGTCTTCAACCCTGAAGGTATGTCTGAGGAGCAAGTCTTCAACGAGATAGCGAGGAGGGCTGACGCGGTTCACGCTGCACACTTAACGTACGAATTCGACTCTAAGGGTAAGGAAAGGTTCTGCAAGGAGTTTGTAGAGAAGGTGAGAAGAAATAGGAGGCTGCTCGTTTAAAGCTGTTCTAAAGCCATTTTTAACACGACTAATACCGGGAGGGAATACTGGTGCATGCCTCGTTTTTAAAAGCCTCGGAAATAATGTTTATAACCAGCCTCCGGAAAGCCTCCTTAAGCCTGCTTATGAGCAACAGGGAGTTTAAGGAGATAGTGCGAATCGCCGGTATCGATTGCGATGGGAAGAGAAAAGTATTGGATGGTCTATCGCTGATTAAAGGCGTAGGTTGGTCTACGGCGAGAGCACTGTGCATAGCTCTAAACATACCGATGGACACCAGGCTGGGCTACTTGTCTGAGGAGGAAGTTGCAAGAATAGAGGCTGCGCTAAACAATCCCAGGTCTCTGGATATGCCTGTTTGGATGCTTAACAGAAGGAGGGATCCCGTAAGTGGTGAGGATAAGCATCTGATAACCTCCGACTTGGAGCTAACCCAAAAGATGGATATTGAGAGGATGATGAGGATTAAGTCTTGGAAGGGTGTTAGACACTCGCTCGGCTTAAAGGTTAGGGGTCAGAGGACTAGGACGACCGGCAGAACCGGTGGCCCAGTTGGTTTTTCAAAGGCTGCGATGAAGTCGTCCGGAAGCGAGAAGAAGTGATGAGAAATGGGTGACCCGCGTAAGATTAGAAGCAAAATCCTGCATCCGAAGCATCCTTGGGTCAAGGAGCGTCTGGCGGAGGAGCTCGTACTCGTTGGGGAGTACGGTTTAAGAAACAAAAGGGAGCTTTGGAGAGCCGCATCCTTCCTTAGGGGTGTTAGGGCTTCAGCCCGCTCCTACCTGAGCCTGACGGGTGAGGAAAGGGTTAAGAGGGAGTCAGAGCTTATTTCAAGGCTCTACAGGCTTGGCTTAGTCGGCAAGGATGCGAAGCTTGACGATGTTCTCTCCCTGACTCTTTCAAACGTTCTTGAAAGAAGACTTCAAACAATCGTCTACAGGAAGGGTTTTGCGAAGACCATTCACAGCGCTAGGCAGGCAATAGTTCACGGCAAGATCATGATAGGGGACCAGATTGTAAGATCCCCAGGATACTTCGTCACCAGAGAGGAGGAGCCTCTCGTAAGGGTTAAAACGGTCGAAGAGACTAAGGCGGCTTGACACTCTCAAGGCTAAAGCCAACAGATGTTTTTAAGTTCTTAAATATGAGACTAGGACAAGCATCGTGATGTGGGAGAAGCAATTGCTTCCAGCCTATTTGTTCTTCTGTTAAAGGTTTGCAGGAAGAGTTAACTCTAAGACTCGGTGAAGCCTGTTGAGAAAGTGTCTGCTCGTGGAAGTTAAACACTGTCTTATAAGGCTAGAACCTTCTGCCCCTCCTGCCTCCGGGTTTCCTCGTCCCGTCGGTGGGAATGGGTGTTACATCCTCTATCGCGATTATTCTTAGACCCGCCCTTGTTAATGCTCTTATAGCTGCCTGAGCCCCCTGCCCAGGAGTCCTCGACTTTATGCCTCCCGGAGCCCTAACCCTAACCTTAATGCTCGTTATCCCCAGCTTTTTCAAGGCTCCAGCCACAGTGTTTGCAGCCATCATCGCGCCATAAGGGCTGCCTCCAAGCCTGTCAGCCTTAACATGCTGGCCTGCTGCAGATATTGCGAGTGTTGAGGAGCCACTTGGATCCGTAGCGTGCACTATAGTATTGTTGCTAGACGAGTATATTCGTACGACAGCATATTTCCCTTGTTCAGTGCTCACGCGGCCATCCTGCTTAAGGAGGTTAATAAGCGTTCTCCAGCTGGCTCGGCTTTTGACAGCCCCGGCTGTAGAAACACTACCCTTAAATACCTTCTCGGGAAAATAGCACGTTAATATGGATGTAAAGATACTTAGGCTGAGCGACGATTATCTAGAGGCTAGGCTGGAAGGATGTTCAGAGGCACTTGTAAACGCGATTAGAAGAACTATCCTGGAAGAGGTTCCTACGCTGGCGATTCACGAAGTATTCATTTTTGAAAACTCCAGCCCCATGTTCGACGAGGTTCTTTCAAACAGGCTTGGCCTAATCCCCTTAAGAACCCCGCTTGGAAAATACATTCCGATGGATTCTCAGGAATGTCTGCAGGGCTCTAGCGAAAGGTGTTTCACCTCGCTGAGCATAGATGTTTCCGCCGGTGACTCCCCGTTAACGGTCTACTCCAAGCATCTTGTCTGCAGGGATGAGGAGGTTTACCCCGTCTACAGCAATATTCCCATAACAAAGCTTCCACCGGGTGGGAAGCTTAGGCTGGAGGCAATAGCTAGGCTTGGAAGGGGTAAAATGCATGCTAAATGGCAGCCTGCCTCCTTGGCTACGTACAGCTTCACGGATTCCCCGGGTGTTTTCGTTTTCAGACTTGAATCAACAGGTTCTCTGCCATCAATAGAGGTTTTCAGGCAGGCTCTGGATATTTTGAGAGATAAGTTTAAAACGCTTCTGGATTCTCTCACGCTTCCTGAGGTTGAAGAGAAGCGTGGCGGCGAGGAGGGTGTTAACTTCGGTGAGGAAGGCGGCAGGTGACTCAGGGTTCTGGAGGAGAGTTGAGAGCCTCCTATCTAGGCCTAAGAGCAGGATGGCTGAGGTAAACGTGGGTAAGATTTCGCGTTTAACCCAGCAGGGTGACCGTGTAGTGGTCCCTGGGAAAGTCCTGGGTAAGGGAGAGATCAACCATAGTGTCACGGTTGCCGCCCTCTCCTTCTCCTCAGCCGCTCTAGATAAGTTGAGGTCAGCCGGATGCAAGGTTATGCGTCTGGATGAGTTCGCCAAGGTTGAGCAGAAGGGCTCTGGGGTGAAAATAATTGTCTGAAAGGGTTCTCGTGGTTGACGCGACTGACCAGGTCCTTGGAAGAATGTGTTCAATCATAGCTAAGAGGCTTCTTGAAGGATACAGGGTTTACGTGGTTAACGCTGAGAAGACAAGGATATCTGGGAGGAAAGACAGCTTCATTAGGGAGTACGTGGGCTTCCTGGAGGTGAAGAGCGTTAGGAACCCTAAGCATACGCCGAGGCATCCAAGGAACCCGGTGACCTACGTTAGGAGCGTTGTAAAAAGCATGCTTCCAATGGATAAGCCTAAGGGGATGGAGGCGTTTAGAAGGCTCAGAGTCTACTGCGGCTGGCCGAGTAGTGTTAAGGGCGAGGCTGTGAGGTTTAAGGATGCTGACGCCTCTAGGCTCGGAAGAAGCTCCTTCACCCTTTCAGACTTGAAAGGGTTTTTCAGTGTTCCGGAGGCTGATTAGTTTTGCCGACTCCTAGGAAACTGCCCCTGATTGTAACGGGTTCCGTCAAGAGCTCGGTGGCTAGGGCTGTTGTTAAACAGGGTTCCGGGCGTGTCACGATAAACGGTTACCCTGCTGAAAACTGGCTTTACGACCCGTACAGGAT
>JAOAJQ010000093.1 GCA_026414125.1 Thermoproteota archaeon | reverse complement strand
GTTCATGCATAGCCCTCAGGTTTGTCCAGCGTTGAGCCTTATTCTCAAACGTGAAGAAAGTATTCAGGTAACCGTCATCATCTTGAGCTGCACATATGTCATTCACAACTTTCTCAATTAGGCTGCGAAGCCTCTCGTCGACGCCTGATGCTAGCAGGAAGCCAACGGCCTCAACCCACTTGTAAACGTCTGAATCGTTAAAAACTAATCCTTGAAAACCACCCTTCTCTCTGCCGGCTGCCCTTCGAAAATTGTAAATCCTGCCAGTGTTCTCAAGCAGCTCATACTGGGATGGAACCGTTACTTCTTTAAGCTTCTTCAGGCGTTTGGCCCAGAAACCATTCTTCAGCTCAACGTCTTCCACGGGAACTGGGCGCAGTTTCGCGTAAGGGCTTTTCGACGTATCAACTACGCTAGTAGGCAAGACTGTTTAAAGACGTTTCAAAGTTTTAAAAACCTTCCGTTTTCCTTGAGCGAACATTGATGCCTACTCGCCCTGGAACGTATTGTTTATATGTTTCAAGACGTGGAGAAACCAAGCAGATGGCTTGGAGCAATAATGCTGGGTTTAAGCTTCCAAACCTTATAGAAAACAAGCTGGAGCTCGACGAAATTCTATCCCGGCCTATGCATGAGACCGTGAAAGCTGTTTCCCAGCTCGATGGGGACATCCTGATCCTAGGTGTCTCAGGTAAAATCGGCCCTACTCTCGCGAGGCTTGTGAAGAGAGCTGTGGACGAGGCTGGTTTGGGGAAAAGGGTTATTGGAGCATCTAGGTTTTCAACCCCAGGCTTGAGGGAGGAGCTGGAGAAGGCTGGTGTTGAAACTGTCCCGTGCGATCTTTTGGAGGAAGACCAGTTGGACAGGCTTCCAGATGCTTCTAACGTGATATATATGGTTGGCAGGAAGTTCGGCACTAAGGAGGATAGCTCACTAACTTGGGCTGTAAACACGTTGATTCCAGCAATGATTTCAAGAAGATTCAGAAGATCCAAGATAGTTGTTTTTTCAACAGGCAACGTTTATCCATTGGTTCCTGTCTCTTCCGGAGGCGCGGATGAATCGACTCCTCCAGATCCTGTTGGAGAGTATGCCCAATCATGCTTGGGGCGAGAGAGAATGTTCGAATACGCTTGTAAAAAATACGGTTTGAAAACCACGTTCCTGAGGTTAAATTATGCTGTGGAATTGAGGTACGGCGTTTTGCTGGATGTTGCTCAGAAGGTTTTTGAAGGCTCCCCTATCGACTTGAGAATGGGATATGTGAATGTCATATGGCAGGGAGATGTTAACAACATAGCTGTCCGCTCTTTAGAACTATGCAACTCTCCTCCTGAAATAATTAACGTAACTGGTCCTGATATTGTTTCAGTAAGATGGTTAGCGGAGCGGTTCGGAGAATTTTTCCAAAGGGAGCCTGTTTTTGCGAACAGGGAGATGGAAAAAGCCCTGTTAAGCAATGCCTCAAAATGCTTCAGACTTTTCGGCCCTCCAGCGGTAACACTAGAGCAAATGATGAAATGGGTTGCTCATTGGGTTGTAATAAGAGGCTGGACGTTAAACAAGCCTACTCATTTCGAGGTTATCGATGGAAGATTCTAATCCTGATTAATAAACGCCTGTTTTTCAAGCGTGCTCCATATGCATGTTTTCTACACTTTTGAAAATGCTTAAAAGAAAGCTTAAGTTTTTTCCTCTGATGCGTTTAAAAACAACTGTTATTGGAAGTCTTCCGAGGCTCCACGAGGATCTTAGAACGGCAATTCGGCTCGCCGTCGACCTACAGGTTGAGACTGGTATCGACATTGTTTCAGACGGAGAGCAGAGGACAGATATGCTTTCCTATCTTTCAAACTCAATGCAGGGTTTGAAGTTTGATGGTGAGAAAATCTCAATAACAGGTAGAATAAGACCTGTGGAAAACATGCAGGAGTCTTTCAAGATTGTTGATTGCCTTGAAGCTAGAAAACACATTGTTGAAAAAGGTTATTCGAACATGTTAAAGATAAGTGTAAGTGGTCCAATAACCTTCGGGTTTTCAGCGGCACTACGGAACGCTGGACCCTACGGTAACATTAGGAACATTGAGCTCTATAATGATGTTGCAAACGTCATAAACCGGATAGCCAGGCTTATTCAATCCTATGAGTGTCTCGTTCAGATCGATGAGCCAGGGGTGAGTGCGGGTTTTCTAGATCCGGAGAAGATACGTGAGCCTATTGAAATTGCGGTTGAAGGATTGGAACCTGGTCTGACAAGCATACACGTCTGTGGGAAGCTGAATCAGAAAACGGTGAAATCTCTAAGCATGGTTAAAAATGTTAGCATCTTTAGTTTAGAGTTTGCAGGCTCGCCTGGAAACATAGATCTTCTGTCTAGAAATGTCTTTGAGAATAGTTCTAAAAAAATCGGAGTGGGATGCATGAGGGTAAACGTCGTATCGAAGGATGATCTCACTACTCTGGAAGCCGCTTTAGAGATAATCAGGAACGCCATTTCTAAAATTGGCGTTGAAAATGTGGCTTACGTTCATCCTGATTGCGGGTTGCGGAAGACTAAACGTGACTTGGCTTTTCTGATTCTTAGAAACCTTGTGGAGGCTTCGAAAGGAATTAACGTTTAAGCTGGGAAAAAGCTTAAAAATTAAATATGTTTTTAAGACCCATGGGGAGCCCTGCCTTCCTAGCCTTCGACCTTGGGGCGGAAAGCGGCAGAGCCTTAATCGGAATACTCGTCGAGAATAAAATAAAAGTAGAGGAGGTTTATAGGTTTCCAAACGTTCCGGTGAAAATAGGAGGAAGCATATTCTGGGATGTCTTAAGAATATGGAGTGAAATGAAGAATGCTGCTTCACTCGCCAGCTCCAAGTTGGATGGAAACTTGGAGTCCATCGGCGTAGACACGTGGGGCGTAGATTTCGCGCTTCTCGACAGCAGTGGCGAGCTTCTCGGAAACCCCCACCACTATAGGGATCCCAGGACGGAACGTGCTTTTGAAGAAGTCTTTAAGAAGGTTTCGCGAGAAGAGGTCTATTTCAGAACGGGAATCCAGTTTCTCAGATTGAACACTCTTTACCAGCTGTATTCGTTAGTCTTAAACCGGTCTTCCATTCTCAATGCAGCCAGTAAATTCCTAATGATGCCAGATCTGTTCAACTACTGGCTGTCTGGCGTAAAGCTTTCGGAGTTTTCAGACGCCACGACCACCCAGTTCTTCAACCCGTCTAAGAACAACTGGGACTATGAGCTCTTGGAGAAACTAGAGATTCCAACGCACTTTCTACCAGAGATAGTTAAGCCTGGAACAGTTCTCGGTGGGATTTCTGCAAGCCTTGCTGAAGAGCTTAAACTCAACAGTAAGGTTTCAATCGTAGCTCCAGCCTGCCATGACACGGCTTCCGCAGTAGCGGCAGCACTTCTCGAGGACGAGGGCTCAGCATACATAAGCTCTGGAACCTGGTCCTTAGTGGGCGTTGAAGTAGACAGGCCGATTATAAGCCGGAAATCATTAGAGTATAATTTTACGAATGAAGGGGGTGTTTTCGGAAAATTCAGATTTCTACGCAATGTTCAAGGAATGTGGCTTGTTCAAGAATGTAGGAGAAACTGGGTTAGCCAGGGCAAGGAATACTCTTACGAGGAGCTAACCCGTCTTGCGAGCAAGTCGAGAAGGTTCATAGCTTTCATTGATCCTGACGATGAAAGGTTTATGGCTCCGGCGAACATGGTTGAGGAGATAACTGGCTACTTACACGAGACTAGCCAAGAGAAGCCGAGGGATGAGGGTGAGCTGGTCAGAGTAATTCTTGAAAGCCTAGCCTTCAAATACAGGCTTGTGTTGGAAAGGATAATGGAGTTGACTGGAAGCAGAATAAAACGGATTAACATCATCGGAGGCGGTTCTAGAAACTGGCTACTAAACCAGCTTACTGCAGACTTCACCGGCATTAGGGTGATTGCAGGACCCGTGGAAGCAACATCCATCGGCAACATTCTTATGCAAGCGTATGCGACAGGCTTTGTCAAATCCCATAAAGAGATAAGGCAGATAGTTAGAAACTCTTTCGATCTCAGAGAATTCGAGCCAGAGCATGAAGACTCAGTCGAGGACGCTTACACTCGTTTCTGTTCCATAGTTGAAAAATCAAACGGTTAAAGAAATTAAACTAGCAATTTCTAAAAAATGTTTACTAATCGAACAAGCTATTTAAGGAGTCCCTTAAAATTCATAAGAATGGGTAAGAAGGTGGTTGTAAACTGGGAAAAAGGGCTAATATGTTACTTTCTGGAGGAAGATATGACCATAGATATCGTCGAACACTAGTCTTCAGGCAAGTTTAGCTCTTTAATTATCTTAAAAGCCTTTTCTTCACCCACGACACGCTTCAAATCCTCTATGGATTCACCGCCTTTCCAAGAGTCCACTATGTTGAGAACCGTTTCTCTAATGCCAGGGTTAAGGTCTCTCAGAGCGATTTCCACACGCCTCCTCCTGTTGAGAATATCATCCGGCCTGTGAACTACCCCCATTCCGAATTAGTACTCCAGCTCGAAATATAAAGCTTTAGGGCGATATTACCGGCGTCCACCCGAAGAAATTGAGTTTAATTGTTTCTCCTGGTTCTGCGGGTGCGAAAATCATTCTCAAACCGGTAGCCCTGCCTTTCAGCATGCTTATTTCAAAAAGATCTTTTAAAACACCCTCTATAACCCTGCTAGGAGTGTCGTCTGAGATAACAACCATGTCAACCCCTGAAACGCATGCTGAAGCCAGGTGTACAAGATCCCTGAGCTTAACGTCTCCTGTTGTAACCCTCTCCTTCAAAACATTGTCCTCAGCAACCGGCAGCATAACCTCGTTATAGCCTGTCGCCCTTATTCCGGCTGTTTTAACAGCATTGCCAATCAGACTGTTTATCTCTCTGACAGTGCTGAAGGTTCCTGGAAGCGGTATTTTAACTCCAGAGGCGAACTCCACGATCTCTGCAACGCTCTCCTCCATCCATGGTGATAGCGAGACGTCAATCCCATAGTATTTTACCCCCAGCCTCTCGGAAAGCCTCAGCCCAACCCTCTCAGTGGAAGCATATACTTCGGCTAGAATGTCTTGGAACTGGCTTATCTGCTTGTGTCTAAGCAGGCCAGGATACAGTAGAGATATCGCT
>JAOAJQ010000092.1 GCA_026414125.1 Thermoproteota archaeon | reverse complement strand
ATCTTGGACACCGACGTGCACGTACCGTGGAAGAGGCTTTCCTTCGAGGGCATGCTGCACGATTGAAACCATAACTTTCTCAGCCTCTCCTTCAACAATCGTGTCCACGCCCCATTTCTCAGCGTACTCAGGCATCCAAAGCCACTGCCACGCGGCGGGCCCGCCAACGATTATCTTAAGCCCGTTTTTCTTAGCTGCCCTTATCTCAGGCTTCTCCATGAACCTTTTGAAATACTTGGAGTTGACCGGTTCCTTCCCAGTTAGAATCCACCATTCGCTGCTTGGAGGTCCAAGTGCGAAGTAATCATGATGACCTATTCCAAGAATCTTAGCGTTTTTCAAGTGTTTTCCCAGATGATCTGGGTCTATCACGGCAGCCTTAATACCGGCTTCAAGCAGTGCAGCCTCTATTTTCCTAAGTCCGTATGGCGCTTCTAAGGGTCTTCCTAAATCGTCCACTTTCACTCTTGGGGCGGCGACAGCCATCCAGACTTTCTCCGGAACCATAACCGGCGGGCCGGTTGTCAGAAAGCCTAGAAACTCTTTACCGTGATGGTTACTCATGAGGGTTCTATCGACCGAAAGCACCACGTCGAAGTGTTCGTAAACCATTTCTACGACACCGTTACTTCCTCATCGTAAGTCTCTGGACATCTATTTTCATCATTATACACCATAATGGTTGCCCAAATATTCTTGTTCGAAAGGGGCCTAATCGCCTCCAGAAGCTCCCCCTGCCTAAAACCTTGCATATCGATGATTATACGTCTGTATTTTGTAAGCAAGGGAGCAATCCTCTCGACAAGCCTGCTGGGGTCTTCTAAATGTTTTTCTTTTTTAACGGTAACATGGAGTTTTCTATCAGAGTTCACTTAAACCACCTCCTCTAGGATTTTCTCGAAACGTTGCAGTACCTTGTACTTCACGTAATCCTTAATTAGCTGGGAAGCTTCTTCTTCGACAAGCCTCCTATATGTTGAAATGTATTTTAAGGTGATTCGTGCAGCCTTCCTCCTGCTGAGCCTTCTCCCTAGTCTGTCTTCACGCATCTTTTCTAAAACGTTGATTATAACGCTTTCAACCATGATTATCTTTCTCTGTCTATGATTCGGGTCCCTAGCGATTTTCAAAACGCCTTTCCTTGAAAGGTTCCGAACCTCTCTGGAAAGCACTACTCTTGACAGTTTTCCCTTAAGTCTGTCGGCCAGCCTATTGAATGAGGTTCCAGTCGGGTGCCTCGCCACTTCGTCTATTATCCTTCCCTGAATATGGGTGAAACTCATCGCGAAAAACCGGTACATTGATAAACCGGTATTTAAATATATCGGTTAAGACTAAGCATTATTCCAGAAAAAAGACAGTTCTTTAGAATACACAGTTCAATCCGTGACCCGCTTCTGTAATCCCAATGGTCAGCAGTAGAACCTCACAACGTTTACTGAATGAGGTTTCAACAGGATGCTTACCTTACCGCCGGATGCTTCTACCCGAGCCTGCTCTATTCTAATCCTATCTGGTTCTTCAAGCGTATTCCTGTCCTCAGCTGATTCTCCTGCAATAAACTGTTGCACACCGCTCTTCGGGGTGAAACCTTTGAAATCCACTTGAAGCTCAACACTGTCGGTCTCACTCCTGTTTAAAATATATAGGAATATTATTCTTCCGTCTTTCGATACTGTTGCGGAAGCATCCACGTAGGGCACGTATCCTCCGTCATCGGTAGACATATAGTACTCTGAATCAACCAGCGTTCTGAGAACATTGTCACCCTTATTGTTGCCGTACATTTTGAAAACAAGGTATTGTGGGGTAAGAATCATTCGACCATCGGAAGCAGCTATTATAAGTGGAAGAACATTAACGGTCTGAGCGAAATTACTTATCGGAACAATATTACAGAGTCTCTGAAGCGCATTCAGAATTCCTCCTGTGAAAACAGCGTCCCTAATCCTCGTAACCTGTGTCACAAGAGGCTCCTTGGCCTCAGGGTACCAGACGTTCCACTCATCGAAGGCTATTTTTATCTCCCGCCTAACCCCGTATTTTCTTCTAACGGCTTCAATCAAGCCATAGACGTCCCTCAGCATCTGCTCAACATATATCGGAGTTGCCACCAGTTCCTTGTATGGTTTACTCCCGGGAGCGTAGTAATGAATAGAAAGATAGTCGAAGCATTTTCCCGCTCCTTTAACCATTTCCATGTTCCACTCAGGATCCTCGCAGCCAACTGCCACCAGCTCTATACTCGGGTCAACTTTTCGCATCTCATTCGCAAACTCAAGAGTCCTCCGAGCGCACTCGGCACCATCCTTGCAGAACCCTATCTGCCACTCTCCATAAAGCTCGTTCCCTATCCCCCAGAGCTTAACGTTGAAAGGCTCCTCGTGACCATACTTGCGTCTCAGTGAGGCGTGACGCGTGTCCCTTTTTGAATTACAGTACTCCACCCATCGGGCAGCCTCCTCAGGTGAACCGTTACCAGCGTTGACAACTATGAAGGGCTCCGCACCTATCAGCCTACACCATTCTATGAACTCAACTGTCCCGAAAAGATTAGGCTCCTCAGCCATCCACGCCATGTCGAAACGCCTCGGCCTCTGGTCCACTGGGCCAACACCATCCTCCCAGTGGTAGCCACTTGAAAAGTTTCCACCGGGCCATCTCACGAGAGGAGGATTCAAATCTTTAACAGCATTTAGAACATCAAGGCGATAACCCTTCACGTTAAGTATTTTAGAATCCCTACCGACCCAGATACCTCCGTAGATACACTCACCCAAGTGTTCAATAAACTGACCATAGCATCTCTTGCTAAGAGCCCCAACTGGAGTCGTCGCGTCAACAATCACCATGCCCTTCAAACCTATTCACCATAGAATAGAGTCCTAGTAATGCTAATAAAAGTATTTTTTAGGCTGCTAAACAGTGGCCGGAAAGTGGAATTACCTGTCAAACTTATTTTCCTCTAGAACGTTTTAGACTCGAAGTATTTCTCCAATAGTTTACGGATGCCGCTCCTTGTTATTTCAGAGAAGGTTGAAGGAACTATTCCAAGTGTTTTCGCAAGCTCCCTAGTACTTATTTTCCTAGGAGTGTCGAAGTAGCCCATTTTCAAGGAAAGCCATAGAACATTCTCCTGCTTCTCGGTTAAAACACCCTCCTTATGCTCATACTTCGTTAGACCAAGAATTCTAGGCTTAAAACCAAGGGACTCTAGGGTCGATATTATTTGTTTAAAAACCTCGTATCCCGGTGCTATAAACTCATAGATCATTCGGTATCCCTCCAAGTGTCTGCCTGAAATAAGAAAGGCACCTTGAGAAAGCATTGTGTTGCAAACATTGCACCCATCTGTTTTGAAGGAGGCGAGTACATGGCCCTTGGAGTCTTTCAGGATCCTAAGATTCTCCCCAGAGGTCTTTCTAAGCTCGCTGACAGGGAATCGAACCAGGTGCCTTACAGAGCCTTCAGGCAGCCTTCTAACATCAATTAGCTTGCAATCGTTAATGCCAAGCTTGGACATGATTTTCAAGCCCCTGCACTCACTGTTCTCAAGCTCAATGGTCACGTGATACATTGCTTGTTCAAGAGCCATCCGGTTCACCTCCAGAATAACTGTTCAATTCAATATTAAAACCTATCTGGCGTGGGTAAAAGAGTTTACACGGTATTAAGTTTATCTTTAAATAAGCGTGCCTGAGACGTAGGCAACAGATGCTGAAAACACTGCTTGCCGCTCAGCAATTCTTAGAATGGATGGAGCAGCTTGCCTACCAGTATGGATACCTAGGCATATTACTACTGTCCTTCATCGGAGCCCTTTCTATTGTCTTCCCAATACCCTATACCGTCGTGATCTATCTAATGGGCTCCATGATAGATCCTCTCCTAATAGCCGTTTCAGGAGGATTGGGCTCCGCCTTAGGAGAGCTAGTTGGCTACGCCTTGGGATACTACGGTAGGATGCTGATAGGAGATGAGCGTAGGAGGAAGATGGACTACATGCTTAAAATATTTGACCGTTACGGTGCTGCAGCAATATTCCTGTTCGCCTTATCCCCCTTACCCGACGACCTGCTGATAATCCCGCTTGGCATAATGCGTTACAACCCGGTTAAGTTTCTCATACCATGCGTGCTGGGGAAAACCCTTATGTGTCTCATACTGGCCCTTGGGGGAAGGTTTTCAATAAGCCTTATTAAAAATCTTTTCGGCGGGGAGGGAGGATGGGCCGCAACCCTAGCCACTTTTCTGCTTCTAGTAGGAGTTGTGATATTGATATTGAAGATAGATTGGGAGGAAATATTCTTCAAATACGTGGAGAAGCGGGGAGGAGCACGGAATCAAAATAATTAAATAAGGGTTTGGAGCAACTAGTGTTCAATGGAAAGCTTTGAAAAAGAATATTGGCTTGAGGTTGAACTGCAACACCCTAAAGGATGGGTGTTAGCGGCGGAGTCAGGAGGAATTTTAGACGGGTATTTCAGAATAGACTCAAAAACCGCCGTTAAGCTCGAAGTGAAGTGGGAGAAACAGGCCACTGACAGGAAGACGAAGAAAGTGCAGCCGATGGTTGTGATAAACAAGTTTATCGAAGAATATATGACGCGGACTAAGAGAAAAGGAAAGGCTGAAGTATACGAGCGGGGGAATGCAAGGATCTGCGGGCACAACGCTTACTTCGCAAGATGGCGGGACGTCGGTGACATAGCCACTCTCTCTTGGGTGTGTGAAGACGAGAACAAGGTTTTCCTTCTAAACTATTATCTGGAGCCAGGTGAGAAATGGGAGGATGTTGCAAACTGGCTTATCCCAGGGTTTATATGTCATACTTCGGAAAAATTCTGGAGGTACCGCCTTATCGGCGTGGAGTTCAAAGTACCCAAGGGCTATGCTCTTCAAACAAGGAGGCTTTTACTAGGTAAGCCGATAGTTGTTTTCAAAGCAGGGGAGAAAACACTGCTGATCCACTGGTCCACCTTCGCCAGAGAAACCCTTGCTAAGCATCGGAACCTTGCTGAATGGGTTAAGAAAGAGGTTCCGAAGGAAGTGAGCAGCATCATAAAAGGGTTGAAATACGATAAGCTTAAGATTGACGAGAAGAGTGGAAAAATGGTGGTAGAGGAAACGGGGCGAGCATTCTTCGGCGGCAAGACAACTCTTAAGACTTTAAGGGTTTGGCATGACTCAGATTCTAACAGGATATTCTTAACAGGCTACTCTGGCCCCCAGGAGAGCATGATCGAC
>JAOAJQ010000091.1 GCA_026414125.1 Thermoproteota archaeon | reverse complement strand
GAAAGGGATTGACCTCGGTAAGATCAGGGAGCCTACGCTGGTTTACGAGGGACCCGTGGAAGACGCTTTGATGCGTTTCCCCAGAAGCGTAAATGTAGCGGCAGCACTAGCCCTATACTCTAAATCAGGGGTCATAGTTAGAATAATAGCAGACCCAACGAGGAAAGAGATAATGCACGAGATAGATGTTGAATCCAAGGTTTCTAATCTAAGGATACAAGTTGAGAACATTCCGCACCCAGATAACCCTAGGACGAGCTACTTGGCAGCATTATCCTGCATCCAGAAACTCAGGGAAATCTGCGGCTGAGCGCTGAGACGGTGGTTTCTCAGTCAACTCCCTAGAAAAGTTTATAAATGCGTTTGAGAAAGATTTTCGAAAGCCGAGAAGAGATAGTTATGAGTAATAATGCAGTTAAAGTCTATGTTCTAGACCCTGCTTCAATACTTACCGGAGTAGCTGCCAGAGCAGTTGAAAACGGCGGGGGAACTGGGGGGATAATAGTACATAAGGCAATTGTGTCAGAGTTCGAGAGAAAAGCCAGATTCGGGGACGAAACAGGGTTAAACGGCTTAAAATCGCTTAAGGATGCAGCTTCGGCGAAAGGGCTTGACGTGGAATTCATAGGATCTTCAAACACTCCTGAAGAGGTTTCAACAGTCTTAAGAGACCTGGCGATGAACATGAGGGCAACGCTCGTTTCATGTGACCCGGTTTTGACTAAGACTGCGAGAGCAATGGGGATTGAGGCACTCTACCTCAGCCCAGTTGGAAAAGCTAAGCTTGAAGAGTTCTTTAAACCAGGGATAATGTCGATACATCTTAAGGAGAACGTTATCCCGAAGGCTAAAGAGGGAATTCCTGGCAGATGGGTTTACAGGGATATTGGAGAGAAACCAATAAGCAAGTCTGAGCTTGAATCAATAATAGCTGACATAATGGAGAGAGTCCAGTTTACAAACCAAGGCTTCGTGGAAATAGACAAGTCGGGCTCGACAATAATACAGCTTAAAGACCTTAGGATAGTCATAACGAGGCCACCCTTCTCCGACGGGCTTGAAATAACCGCGGTTAAACCACTCATTAAAAGAAGCCTCGAAGAATATGATTTGGCTGACAAGCTTGTTGAGAGGCTTAAGACTCAGGCTGAAGGAATACTCATAGCAGGGGCTCCTGGAATGGGGAAATCCACATTCGCCCAAGCCCTCGCTGAATTCTACAGGTCGATGAGCAAGGTTGTTAAAACAATAGAGAGCCCTAGAGACCTTCAACTGCCTCCTGACGTGACACAGTATTCTAAGACTGCAGCTGAGCCCAGCGAGCTTCACGACGTATTACTGTTAAGCAGACCAGACTACACGATATACGATGAGCTTAGAGACACTAATGACTTCAACATTTTCATAGACCTTAGGCTTGCAGGCATAGGGATGGTTGGCGTGATACATGCTACGACGCCTATGGATGCTATTCAACGCTTCACCGGCAGGACTGATCTTGGTCTAATACCCTCTATCATTGACACAGTCATATTCATGAAGGAAGGGGAGGTTTCGAAAATATACACGCTTGAAACAGTTGTGAAGATTCCTAAAGGGATGAAGAACGCAGACCTAGCTAGGCCGACGATAGTCGTCAAAAACTTCCTGACCGGGGAGGCAGAGTACGAGCTCTACGTCTTCGGAGAGCAAACCTTCATAGTCCCGGTTCGCAAGAAGAAGACAGGGTACGAGGAGAGGCTTAAGGAAGAAGTTCAGGCGATAGTCCGCAACCAGATTTCAGACTTCGACATCAGGATTGAAGGGGACAGGCTGATCCTGTATGCAAACAAAGAGGACATTCCCATACTTGTTAAGAAGTATAATAAGAAGCTCAACAGGTTTGCAAAAAGAATAAACATGAACATTGAGATAAGCCCTCAAAACAGGCGTGAAAGCCATTATTAAGACTCATTTTCAGCAAAGAGGGGGAATAATGAATTACGATTAGCCCTAGCTTATTACTCCGCCGATGGCTCCCCCAATTATCGACATTATTGATCCGAATGCAAGTGATACTATGATTGCCCCGCCGGCAATCAGACCCCCAAGGAACCCCAGCAACCCGCCGAGTACGCCTCCAAGGAGGCTCCCGACTCCAACGAAACCGATGATAAGAAGCAGGGTTGCGATTATCCCGCCGAATATTCCTGCTAAAAACCCAGCTAGTGCTCCTCTACCAGGCCCACCATCAGCTATTAAGCCGGCGATTAGACCACCGATAAAAGGACCGAAAACAGGGAAATACATGCCTAGAATAGAGTTTATTATGAAGCCTGGGAGCGCGCCAAGCCACAAGTTTCCTTCTCTCCTCATCCAGTAGCCACTAAAATATTTAGGTGCTATTGTGATTTAATTGTTTACTGCTTTGAAAAACGCTTCTTTCTAGCGAAGTAAAACGTGGCAAGGCATAAAACTGCTAAAGCAACCGTCATAAGAATAATCACAGTCTTTAAGCTTAGCCCTGATCCTTTTAAAGTTACAGACTCGTTTCGAACAAGGTTAACACTCTTGATTTCAACCGGTGTGCTTACAGTATAGTTTCCAGCGGGAATGTTTGAAAAAACAATAAGGCCGTCAGCACCTGTTTTCCCAATAACCTGAAAAACCGGTGAAACAATCTTAACCTCAATGTTTCCCGCAGGATCTCCAAATTCATTAACAACGTGAACACTTAAAGAATAAGTTTCAGTCTTTAGTTCAATTACTAATGGCTTGCTGGCTATAGGAAGCGGAAACTCTGCATTCTGACTAAGAGAATTCAGGGAAATCCCGTTAGTCGTAAGACTGAGAAAACCCTTGAAAACCTCGATCCCAATCCTCTTAACACTGACCTCATATTCCCCAAGACTCAGGATGGTTTTCAATTCTCCTAATTCTGAGCTAGCGACCTTACCATTATGCTTCAACTCTATTAACGCGTCATCCAGCAATCCGCCCGTGGAATTAACCGCCCGAAGCGTAACCTCGCCTAAAACCACTACTGTAATAAAGTTGCTGGCCTTCAACAGTTTTACCCCGCTTGCTTCAAGAAGCAGTATATATATCCCAGGTGATTTCGGCCTATAGCTCACGGTGAAACCACCGTCTTTGGAGGGGCTTAGCTTAAAGGCTTCAACCTGCTTCTCACCCTCGTAAACAAGCATTATTAACTCAGCTGTTTCAGGCTCTACAACACCAGTAAGAACCCCGTTAACCCGTATTTCCTCTCCAACCTTAATCGGGGATTTCTCAACCCATGATTGCAACAAACATACGCTTGGCAGAACTGTTTGAAATCTTCCGTATGCAAGAGATCCCGTGTAAGTATCGTTCCCAGCCCACTCCGCCTTTATGAACACATCCCCGAAAATCTTCGGCTCCCAAATCATTGAGAAAACACCTGTCGTAACGCTCACCTCAGCGAAAAATATCCATGAAGCATTATCGAGAGAATAGTATAGTGAAACGTTTTTAGCACTAGGAGGATAAAGGCTTCCATTTATCTTAATGTTCTCGGCTCCTGCAACCACAACGCTTGGGCTTATCGTCAGATTAAGAATAGACCTTGCTTTCACCAAGAGAGGATACTCGAGCGTTGAAGCATACTCGTACTCTGAGTCGCCTGGAAAGTATGCTGAAACCCTGTAGAGACCTAAGAGCACAGGAGTCAAGTCGAACGAGAAGTTCCCGTTAGAGCCAACCGGCAAATCGTATTCCTTAACGACCTGTTTCGGATCCTTAACCTTCAAGTACACTGGAGAAACCCTCGGAGTAACCCTCCCCCTGATCCTTACACTAATGTTAACAGCACCCTCGCTTGGAACATAAAGCTCAATGCTGACAGGTTTCTTTGGGACAGGTGGTGGAGGTGGAGGAGGTGGAGGAGGAGGTGCTGCTGAAAGAGTGATGTCTATCTGTGCCACCGCACTGTTTATAGTCCTTGTATCTCCTCCGGAATAACCGTCTTTTGACGCTGTTACAGTAACCGTTGCTGGAAGCGACGGGGCCGATAAATCTATCTCATATTTTCCTTGACTATTGGTGCTACTGCTACCAGAACTTCCTCCTTGTATGCTTACGCTTACCGAGGCTCCGACAGCAGGAGAACCATCAGGCATACGGACATAACCCCATATTGTCACGGGGACTCCTTGTGCCCAGATAGAGACTGGTGTATCTATGAACAAGACTAGCAGGATGTAGAAAGTAATAAATAAAGCGGTTTGATTTCTAAGCGCCTCTTTTACCCTCATGGTTAACCGACCTCGACCAGTTTTCCAGGAGAATTTAGGTATACAAAGTATCCTTTGCCGAACTCTATTTGAAAGTTCTTCTCAGGTCCACTGACCCCAGGAGCATAGTTAGCATATTTTTGAGTTGTTTCAACCCATCTAGATATTAGGATTGCCGCTGGGCCTATTGCTTCTCCAAGGTCTTTAGCAGAATATCCGGAAGGAGGTTGAAAAACTAGGGCAATAAGATTATACTTCTCAATCAGGCTTCTAACATGGAAGCGTACAGTAAACCAGCTGCTTGTGCTCTCAGTGTCGCTGGCCCTGGCATAAATCGTGTGAAAACCGTCGGAATACGAGGAGGCGTTAAATCTAATCCTGATGTACTCTATGCTTGAATCCCAGGTGCCGTCTACAGGAGAAGGTATCGGAGCCGGAGAATTGGTGTCGTCAATAGCATACTCTGCACCAGTAATTTTATTCGGAGATACTATTTTAACAGTCAGATTAACTACTCCTGCTCGAACCGTGCTGTTCACCAGCCTCAACGTTAGACTTGTAACCTTAACGGTAAAGTTGGCTGTCACTGTACCTAGACCATTTATCGTTGCTGTAGTAGTCTGCGAATTGGGGTTAGTTATGGTTATCTTTGATGTGTTAGTGAACCAGTTTCTGAAGACGCAGTCAGGTTCAGGCATGGCAAATATTTGTATTGTTGAACTCTCGTTGTACCAGCCTGAGCCGGAGGGTGTTACGATACCGCAGCCCGGCGGCTTAACTTTAAAGGTGACATTGTATTGCCTGGTGAAGAATGCTTTCACCACAGTATCGGAACTAGACACAACGTAACTATGGATTTGAGCCCCTCTATCGCTCCAGCTTTTCCAAAGCAAACGCGTCCCGTTTCCCAAGTTGAACGGAGAAACAGCCTCTAATAGGTGGGTTGATCCCTCAAACCAGGCGAATGAGGTGGGCGTTACAATGTGTTGACCATCAACCCTTACTAGGC
>JAOAJQ010000090.1 GCA_026414125.1 Thermoproteota archaeon | reverse complement strand
AGATGTGTATAAGAGACAGTAAGAAGGCTGCTGCTGAATCAGAAGTAGTCATCGTCTCCGTGCCTGTGGAGAAAACTCCACAGGTGATTGCTGAGGTTGCCCCGTGCATGAGGGAAGGCTCCCTCCTCATGGATATTGCCTCGGTGAAGACGGAGGCTGTTTCAGCAATGCTGAAGCATGCCCCTCCGGGTGTTGAGCTGGTGAGCCTACACCCGATGTTCGGCCCAAGGATTAGAGATGTTAAGGGCCAAGTGGTTATACTGATACCTGTCAGGACAGGGAAATGGCTCAGCCTCGTCAAGGAGTTTCTCGAGGAGAAAGGGTTTGAGGTTGTTGAGACGACTGTTCAGAACCATGACAGGATGATGAGCATTGTTCAAGGATTAACGCATTTCGCGAGCATGGTTTTCGCAGGCGTAGTCAGGGAGATGAATGTTGACTTGAAGCAGTCCAGAAGGTTTTCAAGCCCGGTTTACAATGCGTTCCTACCTATTGTCTACAGGGTTATCTGCCAGAACCCTGAGCTCTATGCGCAGCTCCAGGTTCACAACCCGCATGTGCTCGACGTCCAGGAAGCGTTTATAACTCAAGCCGTCAACCTTTACGTTGAGACTAAGGCTAAGAACGTTAAGGGCATCGTTGAACACGTGGCTTTATCATGCAGACACTTCGCCTCCACCGAGTCTTCTACGACGCTTCTCTCAATGTCGGACAGGATGGTTTCGACGATGCAGAGGGAGAAGAATATTCTTGAGAGGCTAGTCGGGAGAAAAATCTGTCTTGAAAACGTTCAGACAGGCAGAATCCACATCGGGGTTCTCAGAAGCATCTCGGCCAACACGATTGAAATAGAGGAGAGCAGGAAGAAGACCGTCAGCCTTAGTCTTTTCAACGTGATGCTTCTAGACGAGAAGTCTACGATGGAGGCTAGGAGAAGCCTCTTCGGAGAGTCAAGCTTAGACTTCTCCGTAATGCTCCCCGTCGAGTTTGAACACGACTTCTGCAGAGAGATCCTTGAGAAGTTCATGCCTGAAGCCTTCAGGATAGAGGTTCTTGAAACATACTTGGGGGAGCAGATTCCTAGGGGTTTCAAAAGCGTCACCCTAAGGGTTTACTTTCCGAGGGACGAGGATCCGAAGGAGATCCGTGTTAAGGCTGAGAGCCTTTTGAAAAAGCTCGGCGGAAGGCTCAGGTGACTAGCCTCTCAGCCAAGCTTTTTGAACGTTTTAAAAACTTAAAAGCTTCAGATCAGTTTTAAAACCAAATGTCCGCGCAGAAGAGGAACTATTATGTTCCGCCGGACGTTAGCAATCATGAGATTTACCATGAGGACTGGATTGACTTCAACAAGAACGGTGTTAAAGACACTTTTGAAGACCCTAGTCTGCCTGTTGAGAAGAGGGTTGAAGACCTTCTAAAGAGGATGACGCTTCAGGAGAAGCTTGCTCAACTAAGATCCAGCAGGGAAATGCCGGATGAGGGCGTAGGCAACCTGACACACGTCACCAGAGGCCTCCCGGCTAAGGAGGGTGCTGAAAAAGCGAATCAGTACCAGGTTAAAGCAATCGAGAAAACCCGCTTAGGAATACCGGTTGTTATTCATGACGAATGTCTACACGGCTGCGTAGCGAAGTTTTCCACAAGCTTCCCCCAGGCGATAGCCTTGGCGGCGACTTGGGACAGAGAGCTGGTCTACAGGGTTTCGAAGGCGATTGCCAGGGAAACCAGGAGCAGGGGCATCCACCAGTGTCTCTCTCCAGTGGTAGATATTGCGAGGGATGTTAGGGCTGGAAGGACTGAGGAGAGCTACGGCGAGGACCCATACCTGACCTCGACAATGGGCTCTTTATTCTGCAGGGCGATGCTCGAGGAGGGGGTTATAGCGACGCCGAAGCATTTCGCCGCCAACTTCGTAGGGGATGGTGGAAGAGACAGCAACGAGATTCATTTCTCAGAGAGGGTTCTCAGAGAAGTCTATTTTCCAGGTTTCAAAGCGTGTGTGAAGGCTGGCGCACTCTCCCTCATGGCAGCATACAATTCTCTAGACGGGGTTCCGTGCTCAAGCAACAGGTGGCTCCTCACCGAAATTCTCAGAGACGAATGGGGCTTCCAAGGGTTCGTAGTCTCAGACTATGGCTCCGTAGCAGGAATACTCTTCAACCATCACGTTGCAGCAACACTGGAGGAGGCTGCGAAGCTAGCCGTCGAAGCTGGGCTTGAAGTAGAGCTTCCGGAGACATACGTGTTCGGAGACCCGCTTACCAAAGCAGTTGAGAAACGCATGATACCCATGGAGGTTTTAGACGAGGCTGTTAGAAGAGTATTGAAGGCCAAGTTCCTAATAGGGCTTTTCGACAAGCCTTTCGCAGACCCTGAGGAGGCTGGGAAACTCTGCAACTGCGAGCAGCATGTTCAACTGGCTCTTCAGGCAGCAAGAGAATCGATCGTCCTTCTTAAAAACGAGGACAACACCTTGCCCTTAGACAGGGAGAAGATAAGGTCTATAGCTGTCCTTGGGCCTGCTTCAGACAGCGTTAAGCTCGGAGGCTACAGCACTGTCCCGCAATACGCCGTAACCCCGCTTGAAGGCATCAGGAGGAAAGCCAAGCCCGATACAAAAATCTACCATGCTAAGGCTTCCCCAGGAGTTGGGAAATACGTTCCAATACCTCCAAGCTGCCTGACACCGGGGCCTGGGGCGGAGGGACAAGGGTTGAAGGGAGAATACTTCGACAACCGTGAGCTGAAAGGCGAACCAGTTTTAACAAGGGTTGACGAGCAGGTTAGCTTCAACTGGGGAACAGGCTCACCAGGCCCAAGGCTTCCCGAGGATAATTTTTCAGTGCGCTGGACCGGAAGGCTCGTCGCTCCAAAGACAGGGGTTTTCGAAATCGGCCTTGCTAGTGACGACGGGGCTAGGCTCTGGCTCGACGGCAAGCTCCTCATAGACTCTTGGCGCGACAGGGGTGTCACGCTGGACATTGTTACCGTGAGGCTTGAAAAGGGCAGGCAGTACGAGGTTAAGATAGAGTACTATGAGCATGTGGGTGATGCTGCAGCATTCCTACTATGGGATCATGTTGACGAGTCGACGCCTGAGGTCAGGGAGGCTGTTAGGCTTGCGAAGAAATCCGACGTCGCAGTGTTCTTCGCGGAGATAATCGAAGGAGAGGGGAAGGACAGGGCAATGCTCGACCTGCCTAGGCTCCAAGAGGTCATGATTGAGAAGATTGTTGAAACAGGCACTCCCACGATAGTTGTCCTCATGACTGGGAGCGCAGTCACCGGCGAGTGGATTAAAAAAGTACCCGCGCTTCTGCAAGCATGGTACCCTGGCCAGGAAGGTGGGAACGCTATCGCAGAAGTCCTCTTCGGAGACTATAATCCCGCTGGCAGGCTCCCGTTCACCTGGCCTAGGTACGTCGGGCAGCTCCCGCTCTACTACAACTATAAGCCCACTGGCCGAGGCTACGATTACGTCGACATGTCTGGGAAACCCTTGTTCCCATTTGGACACGGCTTAAGCTACACGAGGTTTGAGTACAGCAGCCTTAGCGTCGACAAGCATGGTGAAGAAGGACCGTTTGAAATAGGCTTCAACGTTACAAACGTTGGCGAGAAAGAAGGGGAGGAGGTTGCTCAGCTTTACGTTCAGGATCCTGTTGCAAGCGTCGCCAGACCTGTTAAAGAGCTTAAAGGATTCCAGAGACTAGTTTTGAAACCCGGGGAGACTAGGAGGGTGGTCTTCACCCTTACTGCCGACGACCTCGCTTTCTTGGGTGAGGACATGAGGAGGATTGTTGAACCAGGCGAGTTTAAAATAATGGTTGGAGCATCCTCAGAGGACATTAGGCTTCAATCAATCCTTAAAATCGAGAAGAGGCTTGTCGCAGACGTGAAGTGCACCAGTCTTAAGACAGACAGGGGGAAGATTGTTTCCGGAGAAGCCTTCACGCTGACAGCTAGGCTCAGGAACAACGGGCCTATCTCAGACATCATCCCGGTTAGAGTTGTTAGCGGCGGAGAAGAGCTTGCCAGGAGGAGTGTTGAGCTCTCGCCGGGTGAAAAACGCGAAGTGAAAATCCGGCTGAAGATTAAAGGGAAAGCGAGGAGGGAGATCCTAGTCTGCACGCCTGAGCCGAGTAGAAGCTTAAAAATTACTGTTAGAGGAGGAAAAAAGAAGAAAAAGACTTGAAGCGCGCGAGTGGGCTAGGCTGAAGGATTGAAAACCAAATCATATGTATGATAGTAAAACTTATAATACTGTATTACATTTTTTTGATCGGATGGCGATAATAAGCGTAAGGGTCAGCGATGAAGTGAAGAAGCGAATGGAGAAACTCAGCCATGTAAACTGGAGCGAAGTATTGAGGAAGGCTATACTCAGGGTTCTTGAGGAGGAGGAGGGGAGAAACCTTGCGCTAGCGCTTCTACTGAACGAGAAGGTTCGTAAAAAGGCGCCTGAAGGATGGGACAGCACGGAGTTCATAAGGCGTTGGAGGGAGTACCGTTATGGCTAAAGTGGTTAGCGACGCAAGCGTGGTGGTGAAATGGTTCATTCAGGAGAAGGAGTCGGAGAAAGCTTTGAAGCTTAGGGATATGCATGTAAGCGGGCAGCTAGAAATAGCCGCGCCGCAGCTGCTTTTCTTCGAAGTGCTCAACGCTTTAAAGTCGAGCAATCTTTTCAGCGAGGAGGAGCTTAAAACGGCTGCAAACTCACTTTTGAACTACAGGGTGGAGTTGCACCCGCTGAACAAGAAGCTTGCGGAGAAAACGGTTGAAATAGCTTTTAAGACTGGTCTAACGATCTACGATGCTGCCTACGTGGCCCTGGCCGTAGAGCTCGACACAGTCTTATACACGGCTGATGGGAAAATCGTGGAGACGGCAGACGGAGAATATAGCGGGCATGTGCTGTATGTTTCCAAGCTCTCATAAGCGTGAAGAGAACTGAGCCTTCAGCGCTTCCACCGGCATGTTCAACTTTTTCAAAACATTCTACTGGGTTAGAGACTTGAAGAAGTCTGCAGCCTCCTTGAAGAGAACATGCTTGTCGAAATCCATCGTGGCCACGTGGCCAGAATTCTCAAGCCAGAGGATCCTTTTAACCGTTGAGGAAACGCTTCTATAAATGTATTCGGCATTCCCTGGGGGAACAACCCTGTCCCTCCTAGCCTGAGCAATAAGAATAGGCTGTTTAACAATGCTCAGCCTTTCCCTAGTCTCCCTTATGAGTTCCAGGAGCTCAGCCACGCATGGAAGCGGAATCCTGTCGTAACGCCTCCTATGCTCCCTTGCAACAGGATTTTCTAGGACACTCTTATCCAGAACATCGCTCAGGTTCTCCGAATAATAACTCGTAAACCTTCTGACGATCGGTAGCAGGAAGCGCAGCCTCCAGTCAGTCAAGTATACTGGCGCGCAGACTGGAAG
>JAOAJQ010000008.1 GCA_026414125.1 Thermoproteota archaeon | reverse complement strand
GTTAACAGCCTTGAGGATCTGAGTAGGGATGATGCTGTTCTAGTTAACGGTAGGTGGCTTCCAAAGCACGGCTACCTCCTGTTCGAGGAGGATGAGACTATTGCCATGTGCAAGGGTGATATCGTGTATATTCGAGCCAAGAGGGAAACCATTAGGAAAAACCTCTCGGATACTTTTCAGAAGACTATTGAAAACCTTAGGTCTGAGCTCAGCGTTAAACAGGTTGACGCACGGATGGTGGAGTACCCTTGGCACCTAGTCGAGTATAATCATGAGTTGCTCAAGGAGGATTATGAAGCATACTGGTCTAAGAAGGAGGGGGTTAAAGCTTTAGAGGAGAGAGTTGCTGTCGTCGGTGATAAGAGCATGCTTCACGTTAGTAAGAGTGCAGCCATACATCCTTTCGTTGTGCTGGACACTAGCTCCGGCCCAATAATAGTTGACGAAGGTGCAAGGATATACCCGTTCAGCCGTGTGGAGGGTCCATGCTACATCGGCAGGGATACTTGGATCGTTCGTGGAAATATAAGGGAGGAGACGAGCATAGGACCTGTCTGCCGGGTTGGCGGAGAGGTTGAGGCAAGCGTCATTCAAGGTTATTCTAACAAGTATCACACGGGTTTCCTCGGTCATGCGTATGTGGGTGAGTGGGTTAACATCGGCGCTCTCACTACGAACAGTGATCTGAAGAACGATTACAGTACTGTTGACGTCTATGTTAAGGGTAGGCTCATGGACACGGGAGACATTAAGGTCGGCAGTTTCATAGGGGATCATACGAAGTTCGGCATAGGCTGCCTGCTGAACACGGGAACTGTTGTCGGTGTAGCATGCGTTCTCCTCGGCGGGGGGGTTCTTCCAAAATATATTCCCAGCTTCTGCTGGTATGCCGACGGGAGGTTGAGAAGGGGTGCTGGCTTCAGAAGAACCGTTGAGGCGGAGAAGAGGGTTATGTCAAGGAGGTCGATCGTAATGTCGGAGAGCTACGTCAGGATGCTTGAGAAAATATATCAGGACACTAGGGAGGAGAGAGAAACTTTAATAAGGAAGGCAGAGATAAGAATGGAGCGAGGAGGTATATAGAATGTCTGTTGAGGAGAAGGTTAAGAAGATTATAGCTGAACACTTCCGAGTTAACGTTGAAAGCTTGAAGGACGATACTTCTCTTGTGGACGACCTTATGGCGGAGTCAATAGATACTGTTGAGCTGATCGCAACCTTCGAGGAGGCTTTCAACCTGGAGATTCCTGAGGAGGAGGCAGAGAAAAACCAGACTGTCGGGCAGGTTGTGGAATACATAAAAAAGAAGCTGGCTCAAGCAGGATGCTGCTAACGCTCTCAGATAGGCTTGATAATCGGAGTTGGCATAGATGTTGTTTCGATAAGCAGGATTAAGCGGGCTATAGAAAAGTGTGGCGAACGTTTTCTAAAAAGGGTTTTCACAGAAAGAGAGCTTAAATACTGTTTTCAATCAGGCTATCTTTATGAGAGGCTGGCCGCCAGGTTTGCAGCTAAGGAGGCGGTTTTCAAAGCAATAGGCCCTGCTAGTAGGAGTCGGCTTGGATGGAGAGGTGTTGAGATTGAGGCCGTCGACTCTGAGATGAGGGTGGTTATGAGCGAACCGCTTCTAAGTCTTCTTCGCGAGAAGGGTGCAAGAAACATTTTGATCAGCTTAAGCCACGACAGGACGAGCGACGTTGCAATGGCTGTTGCAGTGCTTTTTGCATGAGTATGAGCTACTATGATTGGAGTTTTAGCCGGCATAGATAAAAGCATGTCAAAGTTTTCCGCCGAGAGACTTTGCTAACCCGATCACTCTTCTTGCCAGCATCCTTGCCTCTTCCATGCTGATCCTTGCTTTCTCCCAGTTTTTCCAGGTTTCAAAGATCGTTTTAACTGTCTGCGTGTCTGGAAATTCGCTGTACTCCTTCAGGAAATCCTCAACGCTCTTCTCAATATTGTTCACATAAACACCCTTGATGTTTAACGCCGCCTGGACAAGCCGTAGTGCTGTCTCAACTGCGTCGTAGGCCAGAAGATCCGGTAACTCCTCTATGGTGAAACCATATCCTCCTGAGTCATATTCTTTCAACATTCTTTGCTCATCCATTTCTACAAGCTTCTCTAAGCGTTCAACTCTCCGATAATAGTTTTCCCAAATTGTTTTACCATTTTCCTTCAGAGCCTCTCTGACTGATTCTGAAAAGGCTTGTTTAAACAGGCCTTTTTCATGTGCTTTTTTCAAGGCAAGCATGAATCCATCTATCTTCATAACCTTGTATGTTTCCCTGTCCAGTTTTTCTATTACGCTGCGTAAGACCGGCATTTTAACCTCCTCTCTAACGTGGATTGAGACGAATAATGGTCGTGTTTCACAGTTTTCAATAAGCCTCTTCAGCTCTTTCAGAATATCGGTTGAAGCGGAGGCGTAGAGCGTGGTGTGAACATAGGGAGTATTGTTAACAAAAACGGTTGGTTCGAAAGTTGACCCTGCGTAGCCATGCAGGAATCCATAGCAGTTTTCAAGCTTTTTGGCAAAAGCTTCGGGGATTCTCGGGTCTTCAAGCTCCTGGTAGGCAACCCGGGGGTTACGGTTCATGATCAATATAGACTTCAAATCGCATGCCTCCATGTACCTTCTAGTATGATCGAGAAACTCGTCGAGACGCTTGTTAACGCTTGGTGCAGTATAGCCTGCTCCAGAGGGTCCGGCTATGAGATAATCGTTTGAAGTTGCAGTCCTATAATAGTGTTCCAGCATCCCGGGTGCTAGCTCCAGCAATAATGGTTGAACCTCCCATGTGTACGGGAACCTTCCTCTCTGACCGTCAAGCCAGTTAAGGTTTTGAAAATTGTTCATCGCCCAAATAGCGTCCCCATCGGACTGTACGAAAGCCACGTAAACCTTATCCTCCAATGTTACCTTGCTGGCGTGCTTCTGTTTAAACTTGAAATTGGTTTTTATACCTGAGTGGACAGTCAGGTTTGGAGAATGCAGGTTGCAAAGCACGAAGAAACCGTTCCTAGAGGCTCTTGCAACAGCCTCTGACTCCAGGTCCCTGATGCAGTGCCACCCTAAAACCACCCCCAGAGAGTCGAAAGAGCTAAGTATTCTATCGAACAATTCTACTTCGCGGCGGTCCCTAATCTTGGTTGAGAGGTCGAATGAGAATGCTTTTACTGCAACAAGATAGTCTCTGACGTGATGCTTATTCGTGAAGGATGTTAAAGGAGGGTCTACACACATGCTTCCAACAATCCTTCTGTTACACTGCTGCATCAGGTTTTGAAAAGCCCATTCGTAGGCTTCAAGCCTGTTTCCCCATTTACCCCGCAAGTCAGCTACTTTCCTAAAGCCTATTTCAGAAAGTCTTTCTGCAACCTCTGGGGACGCTGGAATCGCGTTATGAATACCCCCGTAAGTCATTGCGACGTTCGCAGAGTGCAGCATGTTGTCGTCGTAAACTACGAAACCTGCTATTTCTTTTCTAAAGAGTGATAATAGCTCGTAGAGGTCGTTAGTCTCCTCATGCTTCACCCTGTATCTTTTTCGGTAGATTGATAACCACAACCTATCAACGTAATCGTCGAACACTAGATAGACCCTTGGCCTAACACGGTTTATCAAGCCCTGTGCGCAAACTATCGTCATCTGTTCATGCCAGGAATATGGGCGCACGTCAAGTACTTTGAGCTTCCCAGGCTTTTTGAAAGCCGGGAAGATTCTATCCTTCATCAGCCCGTCACCATTCCTGCCTGTCTGCAGACATATTTAAGAGCATCGCCACCCGTCTTAGAATAAGCCTATCGGCGATTCCTAGGTTATATCCGTATGACGGCTAAATTTTAATAGTACACTTTATTTTACATACCTGATGGAGCCTTTCGACCAAGCCAAGTATTTGAATGTTCTTGAGGAGAATAGGAGGCGTGTTGAGAAAGCAGCCCAGTTTGAAGAGCCCGACAGAGTTCCGGTGGTCATAGGTCTGGGAGGTCCATATTATGCTATGCTCTTCGGCTATACTTTTGCCGAATACTATAACGATATGAGCATAATGCTTGATGCTCAGGTGAAGGGGTTGAAATGGAGGTTGAGATGGCTTAAGGATGATTTAACGGGGATAGGGGTGCATCTCGACCTTGGAGCAGTATCTGAAGGAATTGTTTTCGACTGCAAGATTGAAATGCCGGATGAGGAGAACCCTTGGCTCAGCCCTTGGATAATCCCTCGTATTAAGACTCTTGAGGATATTGATAGGCTGGAGGTGCCGGATCCGCATCGCCACAGGGGAATTCAGATCTATTATGAGAGGCTTGAAAAGTTTAGAGAGCTTGTCCGAAAAAACTATGAGGGTCTTCCAGTCGGAGGCTGGCTTCAGATACACCCGCCGGTTTCAGCAGCCGGCTCTTTAATCGGACCTGAAAAGCTATACAAGTGGCTATACGAAAAACCTGGTGAGATGCATAAGCTTTTCAGAAAGCTAGAAGAGGCTTTCAACGTTCTTCAGGAATACTATTATGAGCTTTCCGGGTCAGGGCCAGGAAACCTCGGATTAGCTGATGATCATTCAGGCTACTTGAATAGAAGGATGTACGAGGAGTTCACGATGCCCTACAACCTGAGGCTCTACCAGCGGCACGGCATTAACCACCGTTACCTACATATGGATTCACATATGGATCACATAACAGATATACTTGTAAACGTTTACAGGATAAACGAGGCTGATGTGGGTGTTGAGAACAATATTAAAACGATTGCTGAAGCATTTAAGGGAAAAGTGTTTTTCAACGGAAACGCTGACTGGAGGGTTCTCGTCAATGGATCTTTTGAAAATATTGAGCTTGAGGTTGAGAAATGCATATTTCATGCTGCACCCGACGGCGGCTATGTTTTCGACAATGGTGGCGAGACCTATGTAAACGTGTCTCCTGAATGCTTAAAGCATGAGGTTGAATACGCTAAAAAGGTTGGAAGATATCCGATCCGGAGGGAAAACTTTAAACACTTAGACAAGATTAAGCCCAGCGCCTATTGAAAAAGCGTTTCTCAGCCAACCCTTATTGGGTATGTTCCACTTCTAAAGCCTTCGTCGAGCATCGCAAGATAGTTTTCTAAAGGCACGTAATTGGTTATCGTGTTTCCGGAGCCTAGAGCATAGGCTCCTCCCGGTGCACACTTCTTAATTATTAGCCTAACGTACTCCCTAAGGTTTTTCTCCGGCAGCTGGACAAGCTTATTCATGTCTACACCACCCAGCACCGCTATCTTCCCCCTGTACTTCTCCTTAACCTCGTATACCGGCATTATGTTGTCCTCAAAAGAATGTTTAGCATCTATCCCTACACTCTCTACGAGATCATCCATCACTGTCCTCCCAGTTTCGTCAGGAGTATACAGGTTTCCGCAGGAGTGGATTATGAAGGGAAGCCCTCTCCCATGCGCTAAGTCGGCCAGCCTCCTGTAGTTTGGGAAAACGTATTCCCTTAGAATCCTGGGCGGCAGGAAAGTACCGGTCTTATAGCCCAGATCGTCACCCATTCTCAGAGCATCAACATACCCTTCCCTAACTATTGTTTCGTCTAAAGCAAGTATGAGCGAGGCGACCCTGTTGAACATTTTTTCAACAAGCCTCCTGTCTAGGTGCACAGCCCTGCAGAGTTTTCCAAGTCCCATTAGCCAGCTCACATGCTCGAAGAACCCTCCGGAAACCCCGCCCACAATCCCCATGCCTTCAGGCAGTTTCCTCCTCAACCTTTCAAAAACTGAAAAATCCAATGCTTCCTCGGGGCTGGGCCAAGGGTATTTTTCAAAATCCTCAATTGTTTCAATCACTCCCCTGTTCTCATCCTGCCAAGTCCTTTTCCCACGGGAAAGATAAGCTACGTCGTTCGTCTGCAGAGTATTAGTCCTAGGAAGTTTGGGGGGGACCTCCATTGGAACATAGTCGTATCCAAACCTAGCGTAGAAGTCAACCAAGATATCTAGGTATTTCTCTGAACTCAAGCCTCCTTCGGCTAAAGCCTTAGACACCGGCTTACCGGTTAAAGCCTCAATGACCTCGTTGTCTACGAAATGCTCGTAGAAAGGCATTCTGTCGGGCTCTCCCTCTCTCAGAAGGACTTTAAGCAGCCTGCTTATATCCGGGCTTCTGGACACATTATCCTCAACGATTCTCAATAATACTTAAGTTTTAAGCCTGTGGTGAAGCTTAAGAGTTACAAGCAAGTAAGGTTTAAAGCTTGATTTAAAATCCGCATTCTTCGGTTTTGAGCATCAGGGAGAAGAAGCTTAAAGTCATAGACATGAATGGTTGCGGATGGATCCCGTGTAGGCTAGGGGTTTTCCCAACGGCTTGGAACAAGTATAGAGAGAAGCTTGAGGACCTGCTTGCCAGGCATACTAGGCTTTTCCCAGCATTCAAAAGAGGGAGTGTTAACTTCAACGACTTCGGATCCAGGATCCGGGGGAAAGAAGTTCTAGACGCTTTCGGATGCTTATGGAGGTTCAACATAAGCGGACTCCAGGGGCAGGTTGTGAAGCATCCTTTAGAGGATTGGGCTGACTTAGTGCACTACAGTCTGCCAGAACCGGAGAGAGGCATTGTTCAGGAAGGTGGTGGAGTAGACCCGTGGGATGCGATTGAGGAGAGAATAGATAGGGCGAGAAGCACCGATGATATTGTTGTCGGAAGCATGCCTCACGGCTTCTTCTTCCAAAGGCTCTATTATCTAAGGGGCTTTGAAAATCTGATGATTGATTTCGTTAAAAACACTGGTCAACTTGAAAAACTAATAGAGATGTTGACTGAATACAATCTCGCCCTGGTTGAAAGATTAATCCGGCTTAAGGTGGACATAGTTTCCTTCGGGGACGACCTTGGTCTTCAAGACCGAATGCCTATAAGCTTTAAAATCTTCAGAAGGTTCATATATCCTTCTTACAGGAAAATATTCCAGAGGGTCAGGGGTTCAGGGATAAGGGTTTACCTACATACTGACGGCCACATAATGGAGGTGGCTGATGCTCTGATCGAGGCAGGTGTTTCAGTTTTAAACATTCAGGATAGGGTTAACGGGATAGACAATATTAGAGAGAGGATTAAGGGAAGGGTTTGCATCGACCTAGACATAGACCGTCAACACATAGTTCCCTTCGGCAATCCTGAAACAATCAGGAGCCACATACGAGAGGCTGTTGTCAAATTGGGCTCAGAGAAAGGTGGCTTAATGATGTATTCCGAGATACATGAGGATGTACCGCTTGAAAACATAGACGCAATTTGCATAGCTTTCGAAGACTTCATGAATTATTATGGTTGATGCGATGTGTGAAAACAATGATTAACGCGGCTCCGGCTCATCCAAACCATAGCGTGATCATTCTGAGACCTATGATGAGAACAACTATGCTTAAAGCCTTCCTAAGCATCAGAGGCTTGAGTTTCTTAGAAATCCTTGGGCCGAGCTGCCCTCCTATTGTGGTTCCAACAGCAAGGGGCACGCCGTATTCCAGTAAAACGTTTCCTAAAGCAAGATGAGAGAAAAGACCAGCAATTTTAGTTATAGTCATTCCGAAAACTGATGTGGCTACAGCTACGTGAGGCGGGACTCCGATCAGCATCATAACAGTAGTATCCACCGCTCCTCCTCCTATTCCGAACAGACCAGTGGCAACGCCGCTCAACATGCTTGCAAGCTGGGATAAGGCGAGCTCCGGAACACCGAGCTCATACTCATAGATGTTACCATCCTTATCTATCAGACGCCTCTTAATAGTTGTTCTCCTTCTCGCCCTCTCAACTTTTCTAGGATGCTTAACGCCACCTGCCCAGAGTCTCCATGCTGAAAATAGTAGAAAAACTCCCATTAGGAGGGCTGTAACCAAGGATGGTAGAATAACAACTAAGTACGCTCCTGCTACCACGCCCAGTATATCAAGTGTGTCGAAGAGCAGGGCGAGCTTCACGTCAACCCTCCTCTGCCTGAAATACGTGAATGCAGCCGAGAAGATTCCGAATATTATTGCGAAAATACTTGTGCCCGAAGCATACCTTGATTCTAGCCCAAAAAGTAGGATTAAGGTTGGGACTATTAGCACGCCGCCCGCCAACCCGACGGCTGAAAGCAGTGTTGTAGAAGCGAATGCGATAAGTATGAGGCTTATGGCTTCAGCCACTTTCACAGGGGGCAAATATCAGTTAGCAATTTAAGTTTTTCATATCGATTGAAAATTAGTCTGTCCTGCGAGTGCTCATGCCTCATGTCTACAGTTTACCTTATCAGCGTGCGCATGGAAACCTTATTCTCTCCTCTAAACCTGAACTAAGTTCAGCATCTAACTCATCTTTTAACAGTGTGTGCGCTTTATCCATGTTCACGGGAAGCGGGGACTATAATGCTTCCTCTAAAAATTCTGGATTTCACGCCTCTTAGTTCCCGCTATATTAAACAAGTAGACAGGACAGTATAATATTTATTCAATCGTTCTCGGTTTCAAATGCGGATCGTGTTCGAATGAACTAAGAAGAATTCAGATCGCTGAGTGTCATGGGTTTACCCACTATGGCTTCGCGAGCCTCGACTCCTGCTAATCCAGGCTTGCTGGCTGACGGTTTTCGACAGTAAGCTTAGGTGGCTTTGGCTTTTGATGAATGTTTTTATAAGATAATTCCCACAGTCTTCCCCATAAGGTCGACGTGGGATTCTTTTCACGGCAATGCATTAATAGCTCGCTTTCATGTCACGACTGCCTAAACTTTAAAAATTCTAAGGTGAGACTATGAGCCTGACCCTAAGCCCCCCAGAGTACGTAACATGGCTGCTTACGACTAAGTGCAACCTTAGATGTGAGCACTGCTATGTTTCCTCTCGCTCTTGGGGTAGTGAACTCGGCAGAGAGCGGGTTTTAAAGCTGGTTGAGGAGGCTTGTGAAATAGGTGTTAAAAACCTTCATTTAACCGGTGGGGAACCGCTTCTAAGGAAAGATATTTTGGAAATACTCGGTGCTGCAAAAAATGGGATAAGCGTTTCACTATTCACAAACCTGTCTGCAATAACCCGAGATATGGCCAGGAGACTAAGCTCACTGGGGATCCATGTTTTCACCAGCATGGAAGGTGCCATTAAGAATACGCATGAGGCTGTGCGCGGCCCAGGAGCATGGGGCATATTGATGCGTAGTATAAGGGTTCTGAGGGAGGAGGGGGTTGGTTTCACACCCATATTCTCGATTTCTCGCTTGAATGCTAGTGAAGCTGGAGACTTTGTGCGGCTGGCAGAGAAGCTGGGAGCCTCCTCCGCAGTACTGCTCCCAGTAATGCCTTTCGGAAGGGCAGCGGACAAGGATTGGCATGCTGATGCTTATTCCTGTGTCAAGGCTTTACGCTTAGCCGGTGAGGCAGCGGATGGGCTGGGCTTCCATATTACTCTATGGTGTATGCCGTTCGCCAGCCTGATAGTAAGTTCACCCTATGTTTCATGGGACTCTTGCAGGATTGAGAGAAACATGGATATCGGTCCTGGAGGAGAGGTTCTTCTTTGCGACACTCTCGACATCATTGTCTCGGATGTTAAGGGCAAGAGTCTTTCAGAAGCATGGCGAGAGCTGCGTTCAAGCAGGGTTCTCAAGGAAATCTTGAAGAGTAATCCGTGTCCAGACTGTTCTTTGAGTGAGACTTGCAGAGGAGGATGCTACGCCAGGTCATACAGGCTTTACAGGGTATTTAACAACCCGGACCCCTTATGCCCAAAAATCCTAGAGTCTTCAATAGCTTGCTGATAATGTTTGCAGGAAACTTCTTACATTGAATTTTTAGACACCTTTTTTACGTAAAGCTGTATAAAAGTTTATTTTCTCTTAATGAGTTGAACTAAAGCATGTGCGATACTTTAGTGGCGCTTAAGAACTCGACTAAGGATGAGGTTACGATTTTCGCTAAGAACAGTGACAGGGAGCCGAACGAGCCTCAAGCATTAGAGTTGTATCCTCGAATGGAACATGACGAGGAGTTCTTGGACTGTACTTACATTAGGGTTCCGCAGGTAAAGCAAACGTATGCTGTGATGATTTCAAGACCCGTCTGGATGTGGGGGGCTGAAATGGGTGTTAACGAGTTCGGGTTGGCAATAGGAAACGAGGCTGTGTTCACCAGAGAGGATAAGCTGGAGAAGGGCTTAACCGGGATGGATTTGCTAAGGCTGGCCTTAGAAAGATGCAGGAACTCTTATGAAGCCCTCATGCTTATAGTTAAATACTTGGAGGAATTCGGCCAAGGCGGTAACTGCGGGTTTAAAAGCAAAACTTATTATCATAACTCTTTCATAATAGCTGATCCTCGAGAAGCATGGGTTCTTGAAACTGCTGGGAAATACTGGGTTGCTGAAAAAGTGAAGAACGTAAGGAGCATTTCCAACGCTTTAACCATTAAAAACAAGTGGGACCTTGCTTCTAAAAATATTGTTGAACATGCTGTTGAGAAAGGTTGGTGTAAGGACGATAAGGATTTTGATTTCTCAAAATGCTATTCAGACTGGTTTTACTCTCATTTCGCCCGCGGCAGGGAGAGGCATGCGTATACCCAAGGCTGTTTAGAACGAAATATTGGTGAGATAGACGTTTATCTCGTTAAGAAAATTATGAGAAGCCACATGCTGGCTGAAGAATTTACTCCGGCAAAAGGATCGATGAGAGATATCTGTATGCACGCGGGGATCCTTACAAGGCCATCTCAGACTGCATCCTCCTACATTGGCCAGCTTTTCGAAAAAGTACCGATCCACTGGTTTACTGCAACATCCACCCCCTGCATAAGTGTTTACAAGCCGGTCTTCATTGAAGCCGGTCTACCTAGTTTTAAACTGACGCCCGATAGGTTTTACGACGCTGATTCAATCTGGTGGCTCCATGAGAAGTTAAGCCGGAGAATGCTTGGCTCTTTTAAAGAATACTTTCCAAGGATACGTGGACAGATAGAATCTTTAGAGGCTCGTTTCCACCATAAGGCTGAGGAATTGAGACTAGAATTTCTTAATGGGAAAGCATCTTCAGGAGAGTTGAAGAATCTTACAAGCGAGGCTTTCGAAGAATCTTTAAGGCTTGAAGAGGGCTTCATAAGAGAGGTAAGGCTTAAGTCTTCAGGCTTACTGTATGAACTCTACTGGAGGAGGGTTAACTCTGAAGCCGCGATTATCCTTTAAACATTTGCTGGCTTCAATTTAACAGTGTTTCTTTAACATGAGAAAAAAGATTCTTGGTTTTGTTTCAGGATTCGCCCTGTTTTGAGGGTTTAGTCCCACCACTTCTTTTTAAGAGGCATACAGATTATTTCTCTTACTTCTAGCCTCTTAGACTTGTCACTGCTGAAAATCTCCTTGGTTGGAGTTGCCCTCGCTACCACTGCCGTGTCAGCGCCTTCGCCGCTTCCGCCGACGCCTACAACATCTTCATACGGTTTAACAAGCCCCTTATCGGCAGCTATTAGAATGACCTCCAAAGCTACTTTAAATCCTTGTCCTAGAGTGTAGAACGCGTCCCTAACCTTATCCATCCCCTTTCCATGAAGCGGCAGGTGGGTACCGTCCTCAGCGATTCCCCCCAGACTACTTATCTTTCCCTTCAGCTTGGGGTCCATCTTCTCGTGAGACACGACGATAACCTGTGCCTTACCCTTCAACGCCTTTGCGAATTTGACACCTGTCCTACCTGAGGTACTTGCAACAACAACTTTCGCCAAGTTTCCTTTTCCAATTCTTTCGGCAACCGCCTTTACCACTTTGCCAGTATTGAGGGGGCCGGGTTCAGCAAAATATTTCAAACCTGTGCTACGTTTAGCCATGTTTTTCTATTTTAAAGGCTGCTTAAAAACTTTAATGATGTTAATGCTTATAAGCCTCTTGCCTAACGACCCGTAACCCATGCTAAATGGAAAAGGAATCTCCGCGCTCATCATATCTACATGGCTCTTCGGCTTCTCCTCCGGGCTTTACGAAATCATGTTTCCCCTCTATATGGATCATGTTTCTATTTCACTCATGGAGATCGGGTATGTGTTCACAGCCTCAGCAATATTCATCGCTTTTCTCAGCATCTTTCTTGGGGCTAAATCGGACAAATATGGTAGAAAAGTTTTCATAGCGCTAGCTTCACTGCTTGCTGGGTTCTCTTACTTCTTCACACCTCAATTTAAATCAATAGGTATAATGATTTTCGTAAAGATTCTTTTCGACTCGGCAGTCGCTATCCGGAATGCTGTTTTCGCAACCATGGTCTATGAACAGGACCGTAGCGGCTTCCTCGTCTACTACTCAAAAGTTTCGGGGCTCGAGTTCACCTCTCAGGCTTTAGGCCTTGCATCTGCTGGGCTACTCATCAACATCTATGGCTATTGGCTTCCCCTTGTTTTCTCAGGGCTTCTTCAAGTGATAGGCTTCTTAATGATAGTGTTTTTCTTCCCTGAACAGGATGTTTCAGCGGCAAGACGTATCGCGAAAACCCCCGGGGAAAAGCGTATGGACAAGAGTTTAAACAGGGGGCTTATGATAATGGCGGTCTCCGGTCTAGTGGTGACGATTGGAGGTTCTGCCACGCACTGCTTCATCACACCCATGTTTTTTTCAAAGAAATTCTCGTTATCCCCGGAAATGCTTTCAATCCTAATGACTGTTCACAGGCTTAGCTTAGGAATACCTATGTTGTTCAGCAGCAGGATTATAACAGTCTTGAAAAAGTTTTCATATAAGTCATCCCTAATTATTTTCACCTGTATACAGGGGGTTTTCACATCCCTTGCCACTGCGCCAAGTGATTTCACTACTTCCGCAGTCCTATGGCTTCTACACGATCCTGCGGGTGCCTCAGTATGGCTTCCTCTTAGAAGCTACATTGTTCAAAAACACTGTAATGATGAAACTAGAGGGAGGGACTATAACGTGGTTAACTTTGTAAGCTCCTTGGGGAATATTATCGGCCCCTTCTTAGCAGGATACTTCGGTTCTATAAATATAAATCTGCCTTTTTTCATCGGGGGACTTGTGATAATTCTTTCAAACCTCCTGCTAATACCGTTGTGAACCACGTCTTTTTAAAATTTTCGCGTATCTTGAAAGCTTAAATTTCTCCTCAAAATAAAAATTTATTCATGAGCTTGTTTAAGAAACTGCGGGACAAGGTTACTCCACCCCGGGTAAACGTCTCCTTGTTCCTGAAAGAACAGCTCTTTTATCTTGGCGGCAATGTGGAGGGCACGGTTCAGGTAGAGTCTCAAGAAGAGTTTGATTGCACCGAGGTCAGATGCGAGCTCGAATGCGTCGAGCGGGTACGCAAGACCAAGAGGATTTATGACCCGGCTCTTAAAAGAGAGGTTGATCAGCAAGTCTGGGACTCTGCAGTAATATTTTCAGCTAGGCCACAGTTAGTTGGAGCTCTGCATATTCCAGAGGGCTTTATTCAAAGCTTCCCGTTTAAAATACTGATCCCTCCTGGAACACAGCCTTCTTTAAAGAGCCTAGATAGGGTTGTAGTCTGGAATCTGAAGGGAGTTGTCGCAGTAGAGGGTCGCCCCGACGCGACTAGTAAAACCATCGAAATACAGGTTTCTCCTCATCCTCGGATTCAACAAGCACTCTCAACCGTTTCATGCAAGTATTGTGGAACCGTTTTCCCGCAGAGCGAGACTAGATGTCCAAACTGCGGTGCACCTCGCACCGCCCATTGACATTCCCTGAAATTAGGAGCTCAGGTTTCCCTGACGCGTTATGGACTGTGCTAACCCAGCTTGCCGCACGCATATAGTGGATGATTCTCTCCATAATGTCGTTTAACGGTATCTGATTCAATATTGGACAGAGATACTTTGAACAGTTAAAAACATCTAAAAACATCTTTCTTAGTTGGGAAATGTGCTATACTCTCCAGAAGTGTGACGAACATATTAGCCTAGGCTTATAAACAAGCTTGAGAGGGGTCGAGGATTTAGATCTTGGGCAATGCTTTCCGCTATTTAGCAGTTCGAAGCAACGTCTAAACGCCTCTCCGCCTGCTCCACAAGCCTTTTGAAATATTCCTCGTCCAGATACGTGCCTTTTCCAAGCCCAGGGCAGGCAGGATCGGCGTGAAACACATATTTTCCCCTAATCTTTTGCATCATGAAGGGATAGAACCTGCAGACAAGGGGTCTGGCCTGGTAGATCCTGCATTTCCTGTCTGACTCTAGGAAGAAGCATCTTCCGTTAACAAGCCTAATAACGTATGGGTAGGCTTCACTATTGTTTTCCTCTGAGAACTCAGTCAAACTGATACCTGTAGCGTCTAGGATTTCTAGGGCGTCCCTCACGGTTAGAACGATCCGTCTCCCACGCTTAGCATCTTCTATGCAGCATCTTCCACACCGTGTGCATTTAAACATGGTTCTGGGGAAAAGCAGATTATGCTTCTTTTTTCGCTTCATCTCCAACCGTTTTTCTTCCTATGTAGAAAAATATCTTGCCTTATATAATTTAACTTTATCTAAACCTGCCGTATAGGAATGGCGGCTTGTCTTTAAAGCCTTCAGGCAAGCTTTAAAAACCACCTAGCCTCCCTTTTAATAGGTGATACCGGCTGAACGAGTTCCAATTGCTCGCGCTTGTCTTCGCCGACACTCCCAAGGGGGTTTCGGAAAAAATGGTTAAGAAGGCCGGTAGGCTTACCGAAAAAGAGTTCAAAGAGCTAGTTAAAAAAGGCTATCTTGAGCCGATTGAGGGTAGGACTAAGATTGTTAAAAAATATAGGACTTCTGAGTCCGGCAGGGTCTATTGCATGGAAAATGTGTGGAGTCTTCCTGTTTTAAAATACACTAGGCTTAAGGAGGCTGAACAGCTGTCGCCTGAGAGGTTTTTCGAAACTTTAAGGTTGAAGTATAATGACTTGGTGAAGGCTAGCCCAATAGCTCCCTATGTGAAAATAGCTGACCTCCGGATTAAAGTATCTGGAGAATTAAATATAACTGACGATGAATTCAACAGAATGATAATAGAGTTGAACAGCAGTAATCCATACGCCGTTCAACTTCACGCGGGCAGCGGGGAATCGGATAACGGGTTAAAGACGGCTAGAGGTGTTTACCATTATGCAATCATCAAATAAGTATTCTCGCCTAATGCTTGAAGCAAATCCTTTTCCGCTGACTCCTGTCCCAAGCAGAATATGGATACTTGGTGGAGAATCCAGAATAAACGCGTTGAAAAGGATTAGGGAGGAGATAGACTACTCCTTCAAGCTTGAGGAGCCTAAGATAGATATTCTCATAGGGGATGCTGGAAGCGGGAAGACACACCTCGCTTTACACCTGCAATACATTCTAAGCCAAGAGAAACCGGGTCAATCTTTCTCATACATGCCGACTATTCAAGACTCTGTTTATAAACCCTCTCTAATCTTTTTCACCTCCAAGGTTGTCGAAACACTGGGCGGAGAAGAATTTCTCATGGAGCTTTCCCTAAGGCTTCACCAAGTGCTGATTTCCAAGATGGGCTATGAACTGTTTCAAAAAACTGTTAGTGTCGGTTTGATTCCAACAGTACTGGGTAAAAAGGCTGAGAAGGCTAAAGATGCTTTCAACACGATTTCAAACGATTTCAGGGTTGTAAGGAAACTTGTTGAAGAGGGAACGCTGGAAATAACTGGACTCGTAAGACTTGAGCTTGAAGAACTCGGAAAAATTTTTGAAACAAGGTTTGAACCTTCGAAAACAAGGAGGTTTATCGATCTCAATCTGGCGAAATGGATCCTATGGCTTCCAAGCCCTTACTACGGGAGCTGGGGAGTTAAGCATTCGAACGACTACTTGAGGGCGTCTGATGAGAACGCTTTAAAATTCTTAACAACGCTGGTAAATCTGTCAAAGCTTGTCAGCAATTCGCCTTTCGTAATCGTTGTGGACGAGGTTGAAACGCTGGTGCAGGATAATGTGGACGTTTTCTTCCATACTTTGAAGCGGATTGTGGACAATGGTCCAGGCGGGCTTTTCATACTTTTGCTTTTAACACCAGTAATGTTTGAAGAGTTGAAGGGGCAGAGGTTTAGGGTGGCGCCCGCGATAGTTAGCAGAGTTTCCTCAACCCCAATAAGCCTCGAGAAGATAAGCGTAGAAGAGGCTAAGGACATAATCGATAGGTATGTGAAGGCCCTCTACCTTGATAAGGGAGGCGACTCGTATTCAAACATGTTTCCCATGAACAGTGTTAAACTTCTCTGGGCAAACTCAGGTGGTGAAATCCGGAGGTTACTGTCAGAGTGTTTCGCCTGCATCGAGATACTTGCAGAAAGACTTGCGAGGGGTATTACTCAACCCGATTACGTGGACACCGTGATAGCGATGGAGGCCGTCATGAAAATGGGTCTGCCCGCCGCTAGGCCTGCAGCCCCAGTTACGCCTGACAGTGATGTTAAAAGCCAGATAATCACAAGGTTCTATAACATTGAGAAATCCTCTGAGAGGGCGATTGTATTGGAAAAAGCTGTTTCAAGCCTTATTGAAACGGCTCTCGGCAAGCAGAGTCTCCTAGGTAGGAAGAGGATAAGTGTCTCCCTAACCAGGAAGAGGGAGATAGACCTGCTCTTCACGGATGCCACGAGCGGAAGCGTCCAAGTCGGAGTGATGATTAAGGCTCCAAAGCATTCTGAAGGGCTTAAAAGGAGCAGTATTGAGCCGCTCATAGACTTTGCAAGGAGTAGGAAGCTCGACAGGATTGTGATGCTGACCACGAGCCCAGTCAGCCCGGAGCTTCAGAAAGCATTAGAGTCTCTGGGGAATGTTAAGATACGTGTTTTAAGCGATGAAGAAGTTTCAACACTGCTCTACGTTTCACAGGCCTTCAGAAGTCTTTCTAGGCCGGAAAGCCCAACCCGAGAAGTCGCCTTGGAGCTCCTAAGGAAAATAAATCTTATAGGCTAGCCTGCTTAGAGCTTTACTGTGAAGTTTCTACTAGTCTTCCCATGCGGCCTCGAGGACATTGTTAAGTCTGAGTTGGAGGAGAAGATACGTTTTAAAAGCGTTGTCGAGGAGAATCCTAAGGGTGTCTCAGGAAGGCTAATCATAGATATTCCTGAATCCGAGGCTCCAAGGCTGTTGTCGCTTAGAAGCGTAGACTGGTTCCTGGAGTATGTTGGGGCTTTCAACGTGGACGCTGGCCTAAGAGGCTTAGAGGATATCTACAGCGGGATCAGGAAGATGGAGTTTCCTGATGAGTTTAGCAAAGCCTCCTCGTTCAGGGTGACTTGCAGGAGGCGTGGTGGACACGAGTTTACAAGCTTGGATGTTCAAAGGAGGGCTGGCCAAGCACTGGTGGACAAGTATGGTTTAAAAGTAGACCTGGAGAATTTTCACGCTAATGTTTTCTTGGATATTATTGGAGACACGTGTTTCGTCGGGATTTTCAGAAGCGAGTATGCCTCAGGCAGGTACATCGTCTTCACTCACCCGGCTGCCCTCAGACCCTCGGTTGCGTATGGAATGGTTAGGATTGCCGGCCTTAAGTCTGGGATGATCCTTCTCGACCCGATGTGCGGAGGCGGAATCATACCTATTGAGGCTGCTCTCTCAACCAGCACCGTTAAAATATATGGGTTTGATGTTTCAGAGTACTTTCTGGAGGGTGCTGCTTTGAACGCTGAAGCCATGGGTGCCTCCGACAGAATAGTGTTCAAAAGGGTTGATTGCAAGAGACTTTCCAAAGCATTAAAGTTTAAGGTGGACAGGATAGTTACAGACCCTCCATACGGCACTAAGCCTATATCTAAGATCAACCCTCATGCTTTCTACACCAGGTGCCTGCCGGAGATGAGGAA
>JAOAJQ010000089.1 GCA_026414125.1 Thermoproteota archaeon | reverse complement strand
AACCAGATGAGATCAACGATTTTGATCTTTCATGGGCGAATCCTAAAGACTTTAAGCATAAACCAGTCTACAACGATTTTGAAGCAGGAGAGGCAGATGAGCTGGCTGAAAAAGCTTTAACTTCAGTCGGAGGGTATTTCAAGAGGGTAGCTCCAGTGTCTTCAATTAGAGTTAAGAACAAGAAGGAGGAAACACATAGGCTTGGAAGGTTCCAAGTTATGGCGTTGCTGCAGGCTGCACGATGTTTCCTTTTGACTAGAGACCTTGAGAAATCCAAATCCTTCGGTTTGAACAGAGCAATATTCTATGCTTGGGCTAAGCAGAGAGGGGTTGAGTCTAAGAAGCCTGGCAGTCGAAGGGAGGCTGTTAAACTACTTAAACCAATCGGGGAGAGAAACGTTTTCCAACTGGGAAATGAGGTTGCATATCTGTCTGAAGATGGATGGCTGATGATAGGCGGCACTAAGCAGACTCCACGAGATTATGACGAACAGATAGCTAGAAGGATAAACGATGCAATACCGTATGAAGAAGCTTGGAGGCGGGCTCTAGAGTATCTTAAAGAGTTTCCGCAAGAGGTTCTTCTCGACCAACAGAAGTTTTTCAACCAGGTTTATAAGCCCGTGAGAGACTCCTTCGTCGAAAAAGTCTATAATAGGGAGGCAGGAGGTAAGGGGCTGCGCTGAGAAACATCATCATAATAATCCTAACCGTTCTTCTGACAACAGTTTATTTCGCTGATTCTGCAAACCCTGAAGGTCCTTCGGATTCACCGTGGCCTATGTTTAAGCGTGATTTTAAACGTACTGGAAGCTCGCCCTGTTCGGGGCCTCCTGCTGCGAGGCTGAAATGGAAGTATAAGGCGGGAAGCATGATTTTGTCTTCGCCCGCTATTGGTGCAGATGGGACAATATACTTTGGCAGCGATGATAACCATCTTTATGCTTTAAATACTGACGGAAGCCTGAAATGGAAGTATAGGACTGGCGGTAAAATCCGGTCTTCCCCTGCTTTGGGTCCTGACGAAACAATATTTTTCGGCAGTTATGACGGGTTTCTGTATGCACTGAAAGCTGATGGAAGCTTAAAATTCAAATTTCAAGCAAACGGCTCCATATATTCTTCTCCAACGATAAGCCCAGATGGAACTGTCTACTTCGGGTGTTTAGATGGTTTCCTCTATGCCTTAGCTACTGACGGTTCTTTAAAATGGAAGTATGATGCGGACGGTAGGGTTTTCTCGTCGCCAGCTATTGATACTGATGGGACAATATACTTTGGAGACGATGATGGAGGTTTTTATGCTCTGAGCCCTGATGGAGTTTTAAAGTGGAAATACGTGGTTAGAGGCTGGATTGAATCCTCTCCCGCCATTGGGCCTGACGGAACAATATACTTCGGATGCAGCGACACCTATCTTTATGCTTTAAACCCAGATGGGACTTTAAAGTGGAAGTATAGAACGGGAAACTGGATTGTTTCCTCTCCTACCATAGCTTGTGAAAAAATATATTTAACTGGTGGAGACCACTATCTCTATGCTTTAAGCCAGGATGGGGTTTTAAAATGGAGGTTTAAAACTGATGCAGAAATTGCTTCATCTCCAATCGTTGATCCTGATGGAGCAGTGTATTTTGGAAGTTATGACAATTTTCTTTATGCTTTAAACCCAGATGGGACCTTAAAGTGGAAGTACGAGGCAAAGTGGGCAATATCGTCTTCCCCAGCTATAAGCCGTGACGGAACATTATATGTGGGAAGCTGGGATTCCTATCTCTACGCCATCGGAAGAAGCTCTTCGAACATAACTTGCTTCATTTCTGTCAGCAAAATAAAGGCGGGAGAAAGTATTCAAATATTTGGGAAAATATCAGTAGATGCTTCTTCAAAAGTAACAATATGGGTTTCTGTTGACGAGATGGATTGGAAACATTTAGCCAGTATAGATACGAGTGGTGACGGTTCATACCTGTTTACTTGGAATAATATTGCTAATGGAAGCTATTTTATTAGGGCGTCATGGGAAGGAAACGAGCATTATTATGGAGCGACCAGTGATGTCCAGCATTTAACTGTTGAACCCTTAATCGGTGAACCAACAATTAAAGACCAATTCATACCTATAAGCACGATAACTATTGCAGTGGTTTCTGTGTTTATGCTTATAATTCTACTGTGGAGAAAACTTCCAATTATCTCGGCTTTATCTCGCATCTATTTTTCTCGGTTGAGAAAAACATTATTTTACGATTTTCCTTAAGGGATCTGTTTCCACGTATTTTATTAAGATTAACAGGCATGGTATTAACGTTACTGAGGCCACTGGACCCCATATGAGCAGCCCCATCGAGTAAGCCTGACCAGGTACAGGGGGCAAGTCAGCCAGGAGGCCGGAAATATACCGGGCCAAGGCTTGGAGTATGTTTAACGGCACGCTGACCAAGCCCACATAACTGCCTGCGCGAGCCTCTCTCTTCATGATCTCATCTTCCTGCGCCATGTCTGCTGTAACCGGGTTTGGCAACAGATACCAGCCTGAGATTCCTGCTCCGACGAATGAGACAAACAGGACTGCTTGAACCACGCGAGGAAGAGGGTCTAGAGCTGACTGGCCGAAGACTAGTGTGAGAGGCAGAAATATAACAAGGATCATGAGAGACGCTACTAGCGGCTTTTTCTTCCCAGTTTTCCTCGCTATCCTTGCCCACACGAAGAAAAGCACTACGGTTAGAAGGAGCATTAGGCCTCCTGCCATCATGTACTCAACATCCCCTAGGCCTAGAACCCTCTGCAAATAGCTTATAACTAGGCTTGCTAGGACTGCTGTTGGAATCGACATGGCTCCTTGAAGGGCAAGCCAAGCCCTGTAGTTCCTGTTACCCCAAAGTATGGATAGCTCTCTCAGGACATTCGGCTTCGGAATCTGTTTCTCCTCCTCCTTTATCGTGAAGACAGCTGGCATGTATAATGCCACCTCTAAAGCAGCCAGACCTAGTAACACTCCCAGATAGGAAAAGGAGCCGGCTTTCAGAAGGGAAGGAAGTAGGAAGCCAACCGGTATTCCAATGACCTGTGCCATCATGCCGAAAATATTCTGGTATGCTGAAACCATTACTCGTTCTTCCGGGCTAACGATTTCTGCAAGCCACGCCATATAGGGGGTACTTAGAAGCCCATAGCTCATGTTCGCGAGGCCAAGAAAAAAAGTAGCGTATATGAATAACTGTGTTTCGTTGGAAACAGATATAAAGTAGTTTGGTATGAATATCATGACGGTTGAAAATGCAAGAAGTAAGCTGCCCACTAAAACATACTGTCTGCGTCTCCCCCATCTCTTTGATTTGGTTATGTCACTTAGATAGCCGAAGTACCAGCCGAAGAAGGCTATGACAAGTTTCCCGATGGCGAATGCTACGCCGGTTAAAAAACCACTCAGCTTCAGAAAATCCCAGTAGAACCAGAATGTCGCAAGATCTATAAGAGACAAGAGAATGGAGGAGCCGAGCCGCCCCATCGCGTATATCAGTTTCCCTCCCCTAGTTAACAATTGGGATGCATTCTTTTAACTAGCTGCTCGACATATATAATTTTTGTTTAGTCGCCTTCTCCAGAACTGACATGATGCTACTTCCAGGAGTACACACTACATTTTTCCCCGAACAAGGTATAGCACGTGCTCCTGGCTGCTTTACAGCCCGAGGCAATGGTCAAAGCTTGTTGAAAAAGACAGGCATTAACCTTAAGAAAGGACTTTCCGAAATCACGTTTTGAGAGCCACTTTTAAATACTTTAAATGCTCTTCAAACTCGGCGAGTTAAAAAAATGAGGGTTGAGCCGAGGAAAACGGTGGAAATAGACGTTGTAGAGGAAGACCTCTTCATCGGGAGAAATTCAACAATCAAGGCGAAAACCGGTGAAATAATTGTCGTGAAGGGAGATGTAGAGTTCGAAGGAGACTGTAATATTCTTTCCAGCCTGCATGCTAAGAGCCTCAGCCTTGAAAACCGGGGGAGGATCAACGTCCATGGTGATCTTATCGTGGAGAAATTTATTAGCCTTGAGGATGGAGAACTAACGGTGAGTGGGAGGCTTGAAGCTGAGGATGTGGATGTTGGAAAAATAGTTAGAGTGGGTAAGGGTTTAAAATGTCTGGATATTAGTGTCGGAGGGGTTTTGGAATCAGAAGGGGATGTGGATGCTGAAAGCATAAGCATAGGCGGAGAAGCATCTGTCCGGGGAAATGTTAAAGGGACTAGGTTTAGCGTAGGAGGCACATTAACTGTTGAAGGCTTAACTGAGCTTGAGAGGCTTGACGTGGGAGGCACAGCAAAAATTAATGGAGGGAAAATAACGAATATAAGCGTTGGAGGTGTTTTTGAATCGACGGGAAAGCTGGTTTTCGAGAAACTGAGTGTTGGAGGCGTTGCAAAGTTGAAGGTGGTGGAATAAGATGGAAATAATGAAAGCACGTATTTCAGTCGGCGGCGTTTTGGATGTGAATGGTAGCATAGAGGTTGATACGATCAGAGTTGGAGGTACAACCACTGTCAAGGGCTCTGTGAAAGCAAAAGATGTGGTAATTGGAGGAAGGTTGAAAGTGGACGAGAATGCTTCGATAGAAGCTATGTTAGAAGTAGGTGGAGTAGCGAAGATAGGTGGAGAGTTAAAAGCCGGGGTGGTAAAGGTAGGTGGCGATTTAGAGGCCGATGTCTGTTTCGCAGATAGTATTGAAGTTGGTGGAAGGATTGAGACAAAAAGGGGCTTAAAGGCTAAAACGTTCAAAATAGGAAGACACGGGGAGGTCGTAGGCCCGATTGTCGCTGAAAATGTGAAAATAGGTCGGGGAGCGAGCGTTGAGGACATATATGCTAACTGGCTTGAGCTGGGGGAAAACTCTTCAGCTCGTAACGTTTACGCGAGAGAGGCGTATTTGAAACGGGGCTGTAGAGTCGCCGGTGAGCTTCTATACGTAGATAAGCTAGAGTTTGAAGAAAACGTTGAAATGTATTCAGAGTCCAAGAAAGTAGAGAAGCTGCCTGAGCCTCCCATTTAGAGGTCTTTCTTAAATTTTTATAGTGCGGCGGGGATAAAGGTGGAGGCTAATGGGTAAGACTAAGAGGCATAGGCTCCAACTGTATGCAGACATCCTCCGGACTCTGAAAGTTCACGGAGAGGGTTGTGGTATAACAAGACTTTCATATGGGGCAAACATGCCTCTCGACAGAGTTAAGAAGCTCGTTGGAGAACTGGTGTCTTACGGATTGATAGCTAAAAGGACGGATGATCCGAGAATGTTCGTCTTAACGGCTAGGGGAATGGAGTTTCTAGACGCTTTCGACAAGCTTGCAATCTTCCTTGAATAACTCTTTTGTTAGCCATTCTACTTTTTGAAAAAATGCACCCATTGTGATTACGGTTATCTAGGCAAAACTTATTTAAGCATCATTATTGGTCAATTCAAGAAGTCAGGATGGTCACGTTTACAGACGAGATGAAAACCGCGGAAAGGATTCTCCGTGAATG
>JAOAJQ010000088.1 GCA_026414125.1 Thermoproteota archaeon | reverse complement strand
TTGAAATATTGGTGTGCTTAAGCTGAAAACTATAAAGGTTCCTATTGTTTTACTCAAGTTCTGCCCACGCGGTTCCCTCCTTCTTAACGATTAGTGCGCGCTAAAGAACAATAAACGCCATGCCATTTTAATTTTTAGATGGTTCTGGTAGGAAGACATAAATCATGCCTGTATTCCCTTTTTTGGAGATTTAAGGATGAAACACAATTTCGGGGAGGACGAGTATCGCCTAGAGTTCCTAAGTAGAGGTGGGTTCGCTAGAAAGAGGTGTGTTAAATGCGGCAGGTTCTTCTGGACTCTAGACCCGTCTAGAGAGGACTGTGGAGAGTCTCCCTGCTCACCGTATACTTTCATAGGCAGGAGGGTAGGCAGGAATATGGATGATTTAAGCCAGGTTAGGGAGGCTTTCCTAGGCTTCTTCAAAAACAGGGGCCACGAGGTTGTCTCGCCCTATCCTGTCGTATGCAGGTGGAGGAATGATCTTTATCTTACTGACGCTAGCATAGTTGACTTCCAGCCTTACGTTACGGACGGCATTATTCCTCCCCCGGCTAACCCTCTGGTGATATCCCAGCCCTGTATTCGTCTGGTCGACATGGACTTGGTCGGCAAGACTCTCGGGAGGCATCTCACTATTTTCGAAATGGGTGGGCACCATGCTTTCAACAGCGAGGACAAGGAGGTCTACTGGAAGGAGGATACTGTGAGACACGGCTTCGAGTTCTTCACCCTGGAAACAGGGGTTAAGCCTGAGGATCTTTCTTTCGTCGAAAGCTCTTGGAGCGGCGGCGGGAACGCGGGGCCTTGCTTCGAGGTTATTTCGCACGGCCTTGAGGTTGCTACTCTAGTCTTCATGAGGTATAAGGTTAACCCGGATGGTTCTCTGAGGGAGCTGTCCATCAGAACGGTTGACACGGGATACGGGATGGAGAGGATAAACTGGCTTTTAACCGGTGCCCCAACCGGCTTCCACGCCTTCTACAGCAGGCTCCTCCAACAGGCTTCTAAACTAGTGGATATTGATGTTCCACCGGAGCTTCTCAAAGAATACGGAATAAGGGTTTCTCTGTCTGAGAACAAGTTTCTAAGCCCGGTTGAAAGGATTAGGCTCGTCAGGGACCTTGGCTTCCCAGACTCCTTTTCAGCTAGGCTTGAAGCAATGGAGAATGTTTTCAAGGCTCTGGATCATGTTAAGAGCCTAGTGTTCATTCTTTCAGAGGGTGTTGTGCCCTCTAACACTGGAGTGGGTTATCTGGCTAGGCTTCTCCTAAGGAAGACTGCCAGGGTTCTGGATAGGCTCAACGCTAATTCTTTACTGCTCGACATGGTTTCATGGGAGGTTGACTACTGGAGCAGGGATTTCCCGAGCCTCAGAGAGCTTAAAGATAGTGTTTTGAGACTTGTTGAAATAGAGCTTAAAAAGTACAGAAGGAGTGTTGAAGAAGGGGTTAAACATGTAGAGTCTCTTATTAAGGAACCCAACTCGATAAGCATTGAGAAGCTTGTTGAGCTCTACGATTCCCATGGCGTTACGCCTGAACAGGTTGCAGACGTTTTCTCAAAGAAAGGCATTGAAATAAAGATTCCAGAGGGCTTCTACAGCATGATAGCCTCCAGACATAAACAGCCTAAGGGTCTTGGAGAAGAGGAAGCAGTCACACTGGATTTCGACGAGAAGGTTTTTCCTGAAACTATTAAAACCTTCTACGAGAATCCTGATTTGTTGGAGCTTGAGGCTAGGGTATTGGGAGTCTTCGACAACAAGGTTATTCTAGACCGGACAATTTTCTACCCTGAGGGCGGCGGCCAGCCTTCCGATAACGGTAGGCTCGTATTTAACGGGAAGGAGGCCATGGTAAAGGACGTTAAGAACTTGAATAACCGGATAATTCATTTTATCAAGGGACCTGCCCCCGGTGTGGGCAGTATTGTTAAAATGGTTGTTGACTCCGAAAGGCGTCTCCAGCTTAGAAGAGCCCACACCGCGACGCATATTATAAACGCTGCTGCTAGAATGGTCCTAGGAAACCATGTTTGGCAAGCAGGTGCCCAGAAAGACACCGTCGAATCTAGGCTTGACATAACCCATCCCCTTCCGCTCAGCAATGAAGAGATCGAGAAAATAGAGCGTAAGGCTAATGAAATAGCCCTGTCGAACATCGATGTTAAAATACAGGTTTTACCCAGAACTGTCGCCGAGAAGGAGTACGGTTTCAGAATATACCAAGGCGGTGCTGTCCCCGGTAAAGAGCTCAGGATTGTCAAGATAGATGGTTTTGATGCTGAGGCCTGTGGGGGGCTTCACGTTAACAAGACGGGTGACGTTGGGCTGGTGAAGATAGTTAGGGTTGAAAGGATTCAGGACGGTGTTGAAAGAATAGTTTTTCGGGTAGGCTCCTCCTCCTTGGATTACGTTAGGTCGCTTGAAAACAAGGTGTCTAGCTTGGAGAACATTCTAGGTGTTCCAAAGGACAAGATAGTTCAGGAAGCTGAAAGACTAAGGAACGAGTTGAAAAACCTAAGTAAGAAGATTGAGAGAATATTGGAGAATCAGTTCGACATACTGGCGGATCAGCTGCTTTCCAAGGCTGTTGAAGAGTCTGGCGTTAGAATCGTGTTCTACACTTCTGAAGAGCTCGAGATAAGCTATCTCATAAGTCTTGGTGAGAAAGTCTCCAAAAAGGAGCCGAGTTCCATAATAGTGGTGATGTCTCCCATCCCGACTATGCAGTTCGCCGTGTTAGCCGGCGAGAAAGCTCTTGAGAAGGGTGTCGACTGTTCTCTGCTGGCACGCCGCATTCTTAGCGAAATCGGGGTTGGCGGAGGAGCCGGAGGCAGGAGAAACTTCGCGAAGGGAGGTTTAGCAACCAAGGTTGACTTTAAGACTTTCGAATCGAAGGCTTTAAAAGCCGTAAGCAGTTTTATTCAAAAAGGGTTGAAAATGTTTTAACGCTAAATCTTTAAGTATCTTCCAGAGGCTTGTGAAGCAAAACCTTGGAGGAATCCACATACTCTTTCTCCGAGATCGAGAAGAAGTGGCAGAAAACATATGAAGAGGAGAAGGTTTTCGAGGCTGAGCCAGATCCCTCTAGGCCAAAGTTCTTCGTAACCTTCCCCTTTCCATATATGTCTGGACCCGTGCATTTAGGAACAGCATATACTTTAACCCGCTTGGACATTGTGGCGAGATATAAGCGTAAGAAGGGATTCAACGTTCTTTTCCCCTTCGCTTTTCACTGGACTGGAACGACTATAACCGGTATCTCCGACAGGATTAGGCGGGGGGACGAGAAGACTATTGAGATACTTGAGAAGATGGATGGTGTTCCGAGAGAAGAGATAGAGCGTTTCAAAGACCCTGTCTACTTAGCCAAATACTATACTGAGAAGAATCGTGCCGCTCTCAAGAATTATGGTCTTGCTGTAGACTGGCGTCGAGAGTTTCATACTTCCAGCCTAAACCCTGGCTTCAGTACCTTTGTTCAATGGCAATACTTGAAGCTGAAGGAGAAAGGTTACATTACTAAAGGAGTGCACCCAGTCGTATGGTGTCCGAGAGACAAGAGTTCTACGGGTGATCATGATAGGCTTAGCGGAGAAGGAGTTTTCCCAGAGAAATTCTATCTTGTAAAATTCAGACTCGGGGATTCTCATCTTGTTGCTGCCACCTTCCGACCAGAGACGATCTTCGGAGTCACAAACGTCTGGGTCAACCCGGACGTTGTTTACGCGGAGGCAATGGTCGATGGTGAAAAATGGATTGTTAGCATTGAGACGCTTGATAAGCTTGCCGACCAGATGAGAACAGTTCGCAAGATACGTGAATTCAAAGGTAGGGAGCTTGTTGGGAAGACAGCTGAGGCTGTTTTCACAGGCTGCAGGGTTCCAGTTTTACCCGCCTCATTCGTAGATCCTTCTCTTGGAACAGGTGTCGTCTACAGTGTTCCGGCACACGCTCCTTATGACTACATGGCGCTTGAAGACTTAAAGAGAAACGAGGCTGTTCTAAGGGAATACGGTCTCGACCCGAGTGAAATTCGTGCGATAAAACCGATATCCATGATAACAACTGAGAAGTATGGTTCAAACCCCTCTGAGAAACTTGTAGCAGAACTAAAGATAAAAAACCAATCTGACCCCAAGCTGGAAGAGGCTACAAGCCTAGTCTATAGGGAGGAATTTCACAAGGGCGTGACGCTTAGCAACTGCGGCAGGTTCTCAGGTTTACCTGTCCAGAAGGCTAAAGAGCTTGTAATAGAGGAGATGAAGAAAACGGGTGCTGGAGACGAGTTTCTAGAGTTGCCCTTACCAGTGGTTTGCAGATGCGGGACAAGGTGCCACGTTAAAATCCTAGGTGACCAGTATCTCTTAAGATATTCTTGGCACGAGTGGAAGGCTAAAGCACTGAAAGCCTTGGAAAGAATGACCATATACCCCAAGGATGTTAGGGAGAACTTTATTTATTTCATAAACTGGTATGAAGACTGGGCTTTCACAAGAACCTCTGGGCTCGGAACACCGGTTCCATGGCTTCCCGGCCATATTGTTGAGACGCTGAGCGACTCCACCGTGTACATGGCATACTATATCATTTCAAAATATGTTAACAATGGGATGTTGAAGCCTGAAAACCTTACAGAAGAGTTCTATGACTACGTGTTACTTGGTATAGGTGTGCCAGAAGAGGTTGAGAATAAAACAGGTTTGCCAGCGGCTTTTCTAAAAAGGCTTAGGTATGAGTTTGATTACTGGTATCCGGTTGACCTTAGAAATTCAGGCAAGGATCTTGTCGCAAACCATTTAACATTCTTCATCTTTCATCACGTCGCCATCTTTCCCGAGGAGAAATGGCCTAGGCAAATATCTGTGAACGGCTTCCTAAGGATAGAGGGGCAGCCTATGCATAAGTCTAAAGGAATCTTCATCTCTCTCAGAGATGCTATTGAAAAATACGGCTCGGATGCGACGAGAATAACTCTGCTTCTCTCAGCGGAGGGTTTGGAGGATCCTAACTGGGAGAGTGAGAAAGCCAGGAAAAACATTGAGCTGTTAAGAAGCATCTACGGATTCATTCTATCACTCTTGGAAGAGAAAGAATCGGCCTGTAATGGACACATGGAGGATTGGTTGAGAAACTCGGTTAGAAAACGTGTTAAAAACATTACGGATGCCCTTGAAGACATGCAGATAAGAGAGGCTACGAGCGAAGCCCTCTACGGTTTAAGAAATGACTTGAGATGGTACTTAAGAAGGGTTAAGACGCCTGATTCCCAAGCTTTGAGGGAAGCGGTTGAAACGTGGCTTAACCTGCTCTACCCGTTCACACCGCATCTCGCCGAAGAGTTATGGAGTAAGATGGGTAAGAAGAATCTGCTAGCCAACCACCCATGGCCTATATCTGCTGAAGTAGACGAGAAGCCCCTACTTGTAGAGAAATACTTGGAGCAGCTTGTGGAGGACATTTATCAAATACTGAAGGCTGTGAAAAAGACTTCGCTCACTAGGCTGAAACTCATAACCGCTACGCAATGGAAGAATAAAGCATTTAGAGAAATGATTGACACTGCGGAAATGAATCCTGAGAAAATAAGAGGGATCTTGGCCAGAAACGCGGTCGGCGTCGGCAAAGGAGAACTAGGAAGATTCATAGGGCAAGTGATGAAGAACCTCCAGGCGACAGCAGAAGAACAAAGGAAGATCCTAAAATACGTGCTAGAGAAAGGCGAGCAGAATATCCTTAAGGAAGCACAACCCTTCTTCGAAAAGGAGTTCAAGTGCAGCGTAGAAATCCTCGACGAGGATACAGCC
>JAOAJQ010000087.1 GCA_026414125.1 Thermoproteota archaeon | reverse complement strand
GAGCATTATTCCGAGAAGCCTTGACGAAGGCTTCATGAGGCACGCTTTAAGATACTACGATCACGTTATTCCAGAGATAAGGAGGCACCTAGCTACGAGAGGAGGAAGCGTAATACTCTTCCAGATTGAGAACGAGTATTTCTGGGGAAACGTGCCATATCTATTAAGGCTCTACGAGGCTGCGAGGGAGAGGGGTGTAGACATTCCTATTGTTCACAATGTTGATAGGTTCCTGAGGGGAACGCAGGTCATAGACTCTATAGACATATACCCCGACCCTTGGGCGCTAGACTGGCCTCTGAACGAGGCTGCCAGCATCGCCGCGGAGCAGCCGGGTAAGCCTAGGATGATAATGGAGTTTGAAGGAGGATGGTTCACATCCTTCGGCGGAAGGCTTCCCACAGACAGGGGCGATATCCCAGCTGAGTGGACAGACATGCTTCTTAAAACAATGGTTTTCGAAGGCTTCAGCCTCGTCAGCTTCTACATGTTTCACGGCGGAACCAACTTCGGATACTGGACTGGGAAAAACATCGCATCAACCTACGACTACCAAGCTGCTGTCAGGGAATGGGGTGAGCTCGGGGAAAGATACTGGACCATAAGGCTCATGGGAGGCCTGCTCGAATCTTTCAACGAGTTCTTCGCCTCCTCCGCCATGGACAAGACTCTTGTCGAGTGTGACACTCCTGGTGTAAGGGTTTCCGCGAGAACAAGGAATGGGGAAGCATTCATCCTTGTCTCAAACATGAACACTCATCCTGTTGAGACGGAGCTCCGCTTGAAAAGCCTCGGGGCCAGGAGGATTGCTGTTGGAGCTAGGAAAGCTTTAGTTCTACCGTTTAACGTTAAGCTGGCTAACGGCTGGGTCCTCGAGTTTTCAACATGCCAGGTTTTCTACTCTTACGATCTTAACGGTAGGACAATACTTATTCTCTACGGTGAGCCTGGTGAGCAGCATGAGGCAACGCTGGTACACCCCAGCGGCGCAAGGGAGACAGTGAGCTTCAAAATCTTAGACGAGGATTACATAAGCACCGTGGGAACAACGCCCCCTAGGCTGCTTCTCATCGCGTTAAGCAGGCAGCGCGCCTCAAGAACATGGTTTGCTGAACACTGGGGGAAGAGGATCACAATAGTCTCGGGCTTCAGCCTTCTCCGGGAATACTCTTCAAGCAGCGACACCCTGAGGATGAGCATAGAGCTCAAGAAGGAGGATGATAGACGGGTTTCAATAATCGTCCCCTGGAAACCTAGGAAGACTGAGGTGAACGGTAGGCGTGTCTCAGGCGCGTACGACGGGGAGAAATGGGTCTACTCTTTCACGCTTCCCGAGGAAGAGTTCAAGGAGGAAACCGTTAGTCTCAACGAAGGCTGGAGAACCATGGTTGAGGATCTGGAGGAGGTTAGACGCGGGAAATGGGTTAACATGAGCGGAATAACCCCGCCTGAGGCGCTCGGCATGACGGGAAACGGGCACATCTGGTATTTGAACAGCTTCACCGTTAAACCGGGGGAGGAAAAGGTTGTGATCTTCATACCTAGGGTTAACGACTACGTAACCGTGTTTCTAAACGGCAGGCTCCTCGGACACGGTAAGCATACGCTTAGGCTTGAGGCTGACAGGAGTGTTCTCAGAACAGGGGTTAACGAGCTACTCCTACTCGTCGAGTCAACAGGGCACAGGAACGACAGCCTCATCCCGCTTGCAAACGGGTTGAACCAGCCTGTCTACGTGGGGAGAGAGGAGGAGCTTGCTCTGAGAAACCCTCTGTTCAAGGTTTTAACCGTTGAAAGCTTTTTGAAACCGGGTCTACCTGCGGCCGTGGACTACGCTATGCTTCTAAACAGGCCTCTGGATGTTCTTCCCGAGGAAGTTTTCACAGGAGAATGGAGGCGGCTTGAAAGCGGTGTGGAGCCAGCCGGCCAGAGGGGCCTGATCCTTTTGAAATACGTTGCTGAGCTCTCGGAGAAGCTTGGGAAAACCTGCCTAGTTATCCCGGGCGGCCTCCCCTCTTGGGGCAGGCTCATCATCATAGTCAACGGGAAGCATGTTGAAACCCTCTACGTGGACGAGGGAGGCGTAGGCGTAGACGTGACGCGCCTAGTGAAACCAGGGGTTAACGAGTTCATCATCATGCTGGAGAACTTTCCGGATGCTAGGGCTTGGAGAGACCCGTGTCTGAAAATGTTCGAAGCTTCTCTTGAAGAAGGCTGGAGGGTTTCTCAGGGACTTATCGGGGAGAGGGAGGGCTGGTTTAAACCTGGCTTCGAAGACTCGAAGTGGAGCGTCAGCAGCCTTTCCGAGGCTTTGAAAAGAAGGGGTATAGTGTGGCTTAGGAGAAGGTTTGCGAGCAGGCTTGAGGAGAACACCGTTTCCCCGCTTATGCTTAGGCTGAGAAACATGGGTTTGAAGTGTAAAATATTCTTGAACGGTGAGCTCATAGGCAGATACATGGATAAAGGACCGCAGACAGACTTCTACATGCCTGAACCATTCCTTAAGGGTGAGAACACGCTGGCGATTGCTGTTGAAAACCATGGGACGCCTGTTGAAAACCCGAGCGCCCATGTGCTTCCCTACTATGTTGCTAAGAGGATGATGGTTGAGCTCGGCTTCTAAGACCTTGAGTATTTTTAAGCTTGGAGAGTCGGATTTATTCCACATGGTTTTTCAACAGTGCTTTAAAAACCGGCTTGAGCAGTCTGGCTGAACTGTTTAAAACCTTTCTAAACTGTTTAGAACAATTTTTAAGCCTTATTGTAATCATTCTTATAAAAAATTAAATATTTTTTAATAATAGCCTTATATTCTCCCATTCCGAGAGGGAAACCGATGAAGCGATGTGCGTAGAAAAGCCTCTGCCACACCTTGAGAGTGATGAGAAGAAGCGCTTAAAACAGGCTTTAACAGCCGGTCTAAGGCTAAAACATTTTCAACAAGGTTTTCGGGGAAACCTTGGCGGAGGAAGGGGGAACCGTGAATAGACGCCAGATTATTGGAGCAGTAATATTCACAATGTCCCTAGAGGGGGTGATCGCATACGCGATAATGGTTTACTACTACCCGGTTCCAGTCCTGCAGCTAACCGTGTTCATAATGGTTGCGCTCATGCTCGGGTTGACAGCCTGGATAGGCTACACGATGATGACTGCGAAGCCTAAGCCCGAGAAGGAGGAAGAGGAGGGAGAGGCCAGGGGAACAGGGGAAAAGCAGGGGAAAAACATGGAGAGAAGCTAGTATGCGTTTTCCTCTAAAAACGCTCGTCTCCAGAGCCTGAAGCGTAAAATCTACTGATTCTTAGATATTCGTGGGGAATGCTTCCTACTATGAGGCCCCTATTCATCGCCTTGCTAAGCCTCCATGAGTTTAAGGATGGATACTTGTTTACGACAGGCTAAAACAGGTTAACTTCATGTTAAGAAGGTTTTACAAGAGGGTTCTCAGGCTTACTGGGCGCGCGCTAACGTGTCTGCTCAGAACTAACTGTTAAGTTTTCTCGAGCTTAGTCGCAAGTTCTAAGGAGGCATAGTAAATCTTATAAGTATACGGTTAAGTAGATGTTTATGGTGACGTATATGGTTAGGAAGACCACAATACTCCTAAGAGAAGACGTGTACCAGGCTCTTAAGGAAAAAGCCGGAGCCAGGAAGATTTCAAGCCTGATAAACGAGATACTCGTCGAGTATTTCGCTAAAAAGGAAAGCATGTTCGGAACCATGAAGCGGGTTGACTTAGCCGACTTAAGGGATCACAGGGAGAGATTATGAGATACATCGTCGACTCCTACGCGTGGATAGAATACTTCATGGGCACGAAGGAAGGCGAGAAGGCGAAAACAATTATAGAAGGCTTAGATGAAAAGTTCACTCCCACAATCTGCTTGGCAGAGGTCTATGCGAAAACAATCAGAGTGGAAGGGGAGGAGATGGCTGAAAAACAAAGAGTCTTCATCAAGGAGAGAAGCATCATCCTTCCCCTAGACGAGAAGCTCGCAGTAGAGGCTGCGAAAATAGATGTTGCTATGAAAAGGAAGGTTAAGGGCTGGGGGCTAGCCGACTCAATAGTGTACGCGACAGGATTAGTGAAGAAGGCTGAAATAGTTACTGGAGACGAGCATTTCAAAGACTTGGGGAATGTGTTCTTCATCGAATGAACATAGCGGCTCCAAAGTTTGATTAGTTAGGGATGGGTTTAAGGAAATGCTGGAAACAATCCTCCTAGGCTGTGAGTTTCCAACTTGCAGCTGACATTTTTAGCAAAAGGCGTGTTAAGCTTCAACGGCCCGCTTGGAAACTTGTTTCCCCGGTTGCAACAATGCTGTCCACATAGACGGTGAAAACTCCGGCAGCATCCTGCTTCCGGGTGAAGACGCTTTTGAAAGAGCCGTCGGCAAGCGTCCTCGCAACATCCTTCCAAACTGTTTCACCATTCTGATTCCCAACCTCTGTTGCGACATACTGGTTAGGCATAGGGTCAAACCCATAGGTAAGCCTGCCCGATATCACAACAGTATTGTTGGCAGAACCACGGCTGTAACGCTGAGCCTAGGCTTGAAAAACTCAAGGATGAAGACGGCGAGAATGAAGAGAAAAGCAATGGAGAGGGAGACCAGAATAACTTGTTTCAGACTTATCCTTACGGCAGTCTCATGCTCTGCGCCTGAGCCCCCGGCACGAGTCCTCCTCTATCCTAGACTGGCTTAAGAGGGTGGTGGCGGAGGAGTCTCCTGCTTCGCCTCCTCCTTAGTCTCCTTCTCTATCTCCTTCTCGATCTCCTCAATCGGCTTAGGCGGCGGAGTAGTGGCGAGCGTATACCCTATCCAGCCCAGTATGAAGAGCACGAAGCCGACTGCGACGAAAGCGGTCAGCCGAATTATGAATCCTGATATTTCTGGACCCGCGAGGAACACAAGCCAGAAGTACAGGACTGCTCCAACTATGGAGGCCAGCAGCAACACTGCCCCAATACCCTGATCCTTGTTCATCAGCTTAAGGGCTAATGCTCAAAAATATAAGTCTTACTATTGTTTTCAACAAGCATGGCTCACGCAGCAGTTCAGCCGGAAAGCGGAGAAAAAGGTTTAAACACATTTAAAGTTACTCTGATGGAAGCGGGAAACTGCCTCCAGGCCGCCTTCTGAAAATTAAGTATCCCAGTATCAAGCCTATCAGCACGCCTGCAACCAGGCCCAGAATGGTGGTGAACTGTGCTCGCGACTCGGCCTCTGAAACCCTTGACTCTGTTTCAGCCAGCTGTTTCTCAAGGCTTGAAATCCTAGACTGGGCGCTGCTCAAGCCTGCTTGAAGCTCCGCAATACTCTTCTGCAAGCCTGTTATCGTGCTCCTGGAGGCCTCAAGCTCCTTCTCCTTTTCTCCGAGCAGTCTCTGCAGCTCCTTCAGCTGGCTAAGCATGCTGATAATGTCCGCTGCAGCCACTGGCTCAGAAGTCACCAGAACCTTGGAGGAGTTTGCTGAAGCAGGCATGTAAGCCGGGTCACCGACCCATTCAGCCTTAAACACGTACTCCCCTGTTTCGCTAGGAGTGAAGACGCACGCTATAAACCCTTCTGGGCTCGTTTCAAAGGCTCCGATTAATCTCCAAGACATAGTCCTGTTCGAATAGTATGAGAGCGTTAGAAACCTGTTTCCTAGGCGTGGAGTGGTGCCAGCGTAGACCACTATGGTTCCGCCAACGCCGGTGATAGAGGGGGCTGCGATAACATGGAGGGAGACAGTCGTCCTAACAACTATGCCGACAGTGTTGCTAACGCAGCCATCATACTGCGCGTTACCCTCCCACGTCGCCCTAATGGTCCAGTATCCGGGAGCGTCAGGCTTAAAAACATACGTGAAGGCCCCGTAGGGTGCTGAAACGCTTCTCGAAACCTCAGAACCGTTGGGACACGTGAACCTCAGCTTAACCG
>JAOAJQ010000086.1 GCA_026414125.1 Thermoproteota archaeon | reverse complement strand
ACATTACGAAGGGAGATTACAATGCTTATCCAGACAGTTATAATCCGAGCGCTGACGATATTGTTGGAAAATGGATCGGGATAAAAATACACTTGGTCGGCTTCATCCTGCTGCTGGCCAACACTAGCTTCGGCAGAATAGTGCTGATTGGCCTTCTAGTAATACTGCTGCTCACGGAGTTCATCAGAATAATTAGGGAGAACAAGGATTCCGATGTTAAAAACGATTTTCCCGAGGGGGCTAAGGCTTCCTGCTTATAACCTCCCAGACCCTTGGATCCTCCTGTCCAACCCTCCATGCAGCTATCTTGTCTATCCCGTACGAAAGCACTGTGGAGGCCTTAAGCTCAACCGACTTCGCGCCTTGGAACCAAACCTCGTATGAGCCGTAGGAATAGTGGTATTCACCATCCTTCTCGCTGAAAAAAACCTGCGTATCAACGCTTTTAGCGGTCTCTAATGCTTGTTTGAAAGTAAGGCCAACACCGTTTCTACCGAGCCACCTGTAACCGTAGAAGGGAATCCCGATTATTATTTTCTCCCTCGGTATTGTGGAAAGTGCGTATTGAACCACTTCCCTCAGCCAGCCTAAAGGTCCTATTGGGCCTGCCTCGCTTCCAGACCAGTGGTAGTCGTAGCACATTATGCAAACATAGTCACATGCCTCTCCGAGGGTCCTGTAGTCCCATGCCCCGCCCCATCCCGAGGGGTCGTCCCAAGTTTTACCAGAAACATCTATCGTGACAATCTTCCCGTGAGAATGCAGGATTGAAGCCAGCTCCTTCATGTACGAGTTTAACGCTTCCCTATCCTCAGGGGGAATATTCTCGTAATCTATGTTAACCCCTGAGAAATTGTTCTCAACGATGAAGCCGACTATGCTTTCTATTGTGCGTCTTCTAACCTCCGGATCCGTCAGGATCCTGTGAGCCAAGCTTCTGTCGAAGCCAGAGTTTGCCACAAGCGGAACTATGCTGACATTACTCCTTCTTGCAGCCTCGACAACCCTTCTGTCTACTCTGGGTGTAAAAACTCCGTCTGTACCGATGATTGAACCTGTTGGAGAGACCCAGGTGAACTTGCCGGCATTAGTCAAAAAGCTGCTGATGCTTTCATCGTCTGGCGTAACCCATCCGAAGAACTTAACTTCCAATCTCTCTAGGGGAACTGTTTTGAAATACTCCTCAATGCTGCTTGAGTTTCCTTGCGACACCCTTCGTCCAGACTGCTGCATCATGAGCAGGCTTATGCAGACAATCGTTATAATAAGTATTGCTAGCGCGAGGAGAATCCTCGAATTCAGTTTGGGCATCCTTAGACTTCTTGCCTGAATAACCTATAAAACAATTACTGTGTCACTGTAACCAGTCTTGAAAAAGGGGATTTTGAGCAATGTTTAATGCCCTGATTATCGCTTGAATCAGGTGGAGCAGCCTCTTGCAGGAAACATTGTTTTAAAGCGCAGGGAGAGAAATGTATAAGTATCTCCCTATATATTAGGACGGGTCGAGCTTGAATCATGCTCTCAGATGTACGAGTTGCGGAGCAGCCTACAGTTTCAGTGTTGAAAGGAAGCTGTGTGAAAAGTGTGGACAGGGATTAACGCTGGATATGAAACCATCCTTCATAGAGGAGCCGGGAGAGCACGGAGTCTGGAGGCATGGCGGAATACTTCCGTCTGTTGAGAAAAAATTCAGAGTCTCTCTGGGAGAGGGAAACACGATGCTCCAGCATGGCTTGAGGATTGGGAGAAGCATAGGCGTTGAAAAGCTATGGATTAAGGATGAGACCGTAGAACCCACGGGCTCCTATTTGGATAGAAGTTCAGCCTTATTCGTATCCGTCGCCCTAAGTCTAGGTTATGGAAGGATCTCCACCTATTCAACTGGGAACCTTGGTGCATCGTTGGCAGCATACTCCTCTAAATCCGGTTTAAAAATGCATGTTCAGGTTAAGCCTACGATAGATGTTGGAAAACTTTACCAGATGATAATATACGGTGCGGAGGTTAGCGTAGTCAACTCCTTTGGGAAACTCACTGCGAAAGGAGCTATCGTCGCGGTAGAGCATGACCCGTTGATAAACGAGGCTAAGAAAACCATCATGCTTGAAATACTTCTACAGCTTGGTGGTAGAACCCCTGACTACGTGGTTCTTCCAATGGGGGAGGGAGGCCTCGTCTACGCAACCTACAAAATGATGAGAGAGCTCAGGGAGCTAGAAGCCACTAAGGGGAGTACAAGAATAGTCGGAGTCCAGCCGGAAGACTGTAAGCCTATAGTGAAGGCTTTTGAAAAAGGCTTCGACACTGTTGAGGCTGAAGCTGAGCCGAGAAGCAGAATATTCGACCTTAACGTGGCTAACCCTAGGTTTGGAAACGCTGCCCTAAGAGCAATAAGACAGACGGATGGGACAGCAGTATCCGTTAGCGAAAAAGAGATCTTCGAAGCCATAAGTCTGCTGGCTGAGAAAGAAGGGATACTTGCAGAACCAGCTGGAAGCCTTTCTCTAGCAGGCTTGGTGAAGCTGGTTAAAAGTGGGGAGGTGGAAAGAGACTCCAGAGTGGTCTGCGTCGTGACGGGAAGCGGCCTCAAAGATCCGAGGGTTATGAAGGAAATAGCCTACAGGAAGTCCAGCCTAGGCGTGTTGATAGAGGAGCTGAGCGGTGGTATTAGACTTGGGCCGACTAAGACAGCCATACTGAGGCTACTGTCTGAAAAAAACATGTATGGCTACGAGGTTTGGAGGAGGTTGAGGGAGAAATATTGCATGAACGTTAGGATTCCAACAGTTTACCAGCATCTTTCCGATCTCGTTGAAAAAGGGTATGTTAGGAGGGTGGAGGGTAAGAGGGTCATGGGCAGGAAGAGGGAGTACTATTCTCTAACCGAAAGGGGGGAGGCTATTGTCTAGTTTTAAAGCCTCATTCTCTCATAAGTTATCTTCAAATCGCTCCCCTTCCATTCGAAAACCGGAACTTCTCTTCTAAGACTCCTGAACTTCTCGCTTAAAGAATGAACTATTAGGGGGAGCACTATCGTGGCGTCAGCATAACACTGAACCCTCTGGGCTCTGAACCCGATTTTACCCCAGCTTTGACCCTCCTCAAAAGTACATCCTGATAAGCCCCCCCACTGCGGCACATCGGTAGAGATCTGTATCGCATAACCATGGCTTTTATCATGCCTAGTCTGGTAGCTTGCTATCACGGCAGTTTGTTGAATAAAATTCTTGGGCACTCCTCCACCTATGTATATCACACCGGTTTGTTTTGCCTTCTCCGTTATCCTGGAGCTTTCGTCAACATCCTTAAGGTAGTCGACGATTATCCTCTTCTTCTTAAGAATACTCTTTTTCCCGTCGATGCTTACAACCCTCGTCCTCCTGTTAGCGAACATTATTGAAAATCCTAAGGAACTGTCTCCGAACGCGGGGCAGAATATTGGGACGCCGCTCCTGTAGGCGCTTATGAGAATAGAGGCTTTATCCTTCGCATGCTTGCTTAAAAGCTTCCCTAGAAGGTAAAGTACTTCACGAGAGGAATAGGGGTAATCATCCCTAAGCATCCTGGCGAAAACCTTTTCTATCCAGAGGTCGGTCCCATAGAACCTATTTTCATCCGCAAAAACGTCGTAAATCCTGTCGATCCTCTCCCTCCTAAGCTTAACATCATCTATCAAGTGAGTTCCGACATAATGCTTTCCACCTAGGGCTTCGAAGAGATCATGATAAAGGTTTGCTCCAGTTGAGACAATCACGTCAATCATCCTCCTTTCAATCAGATATGAGATAAGTCTCCTCATTCCGGCTGGAACCATGGCACCGGCTAGGCCGAACCATATTACGATGTTCCTTTTCTTAAGCATTCTAGACCATACTTGAACAACCTCAGCAACCTTCCTTCCCTGAAAACCTGTGAACATCATTTCATCAATCAGCTGGCTAATCCTCTTATCCGAATTAACTTCGATGGGATTTGTGGGAAGCTTAAGAAACCTCCTCATCTTCTTCCGATTTAATCATTTAAATTTTAATTTAAACTTTACTGAAAAAGTTCAGCGAGTTCTCCAAGGGCAACCTCTACTTCCACACTTGCTACACCTCCGGTTGGAAAAGGAACTACGTCTCCGGGAACATGCTTACCGTTTACCCTGAGCGAAACCTTCTTACCCTTGCCGACACGTTTCACGGAAATGTTGTACATTACTCCTCTGAAAAACCTTCTAGCCTTAAAGCCGCTCCAAGATTCCGGTATGCATGGAGATATTTTCAACCCTTCGAAAGTAGGTCGTATGCCAAGAATCCATTGCGTCGCAGCCACGTAAACCCATGAGGCTGTTCCAGTGAGCCACGAGTTTCGCGCACGCCCATACTCAGGATGCTCCGGAGCAGCCAAGTTCTGAGAATAAACATATGGCTCAGTCCCAAGAGTATCCATATCTCTACGTCTAAGCGGCAGTATCTGACGGTAAAACTGGTATGCAAGATCCCCTAACCCGAGTTTAGCGGCTGCAACTATAGCCCAAGTGTTAGCGTGGTTAAATATGCCGCCGTTCTCCTTAAGCCCAGGCGGATAAGTTGCAGTGCCGCCGAAACGCCTCAGGCTCTCAATATCAATCGAATAATCATCCTTCTTCCCAGTGTTAAACGGGTCTCTCATAAGCCTTAAGCCTAAAGGCGTGTTCAAAAACCGGCGCACACTCTCCAAGGCTTTCCTCGCCTTATCATCGTCGCCGAGCTCAGCTATGGCTGACCAGGCTTGCGGGATAAGGCTTATCCAATGATGCTTCTCACCCTTCACGCCGACAGGCCTGCCCTCATCGTCGTAAGCCCTAGCATACCATTCGCCGTCCCATGAAACCCTGTTTATTGTTTCAGTCATCTCTCTGTGAAGACTTTCAAACTCCGCTGCCTTATCCGTTTTCCCAAGGCTCTTGCAAAGATCCGCAAGGTCAAGCATAGCCCTGCAGAAAAGCATCCCTGTCCAGACGCTTTCAGCCTTTTCAGAACCATGGTCAAGGTTCATAGTGTCATCCCAGTCCGCGAAGCCGATTAGCGGCAGGCCGTGAGACCCTCTTTTCCTCCGGGTGAAGCCCACAGCCCTCACCATATGCTCCCAGACAGCCTCCTCTGAATCACTATCCTGATAGGGAATCTTCTCCTGTAGAAGCGTGAAATCCCCTGTTTCACAGATATAGCTGCATGTCGCGATTACAAGCCATAGGTGGTCGTCGCTGAACCACTGGGGTTTCTCAGGGGATTCTGCAGCGTGCCCGGGACCACCCTCACCCGTAAGCGGGAAAACCAGGTGCCAAGTATGCCCATCTTTAAACTGTAGTTTCCAAAGCATTTTAAGAACCCTGCGGGCATGCTGAGGATCATTATGCACGGTTCCCAACGTGTCTTGAGCAGAGTCGCGAGTCCCCATGCCTCTTCCCAAACCCGTGTCATAGAGGGAGACGAACCTTGACCAGTAGAGGTTGGCACGGCACTGAACAGCGTTCCAGAAGTTTATCATAGCATTCATCTCCTCATCCGGTGTTTCAACAGTCAGTTTCCCAAGGTATTCGCGCCAGTTTTCACGAAGCTCTTGAAAAGCTTTCTCAACGTTTTCGATAACACTGTAGTGCCCGACTGTTTCCAGTATTAGACCCGGTTTATCCGTCACCCCAAGCATGTAAACTATTGTTTTCTCCTCTCCGGGCCTCAGCTCCAGAAAATGATTGAGAGAAGCAATGTTGTTGCCGCGTGAAGCAATACTGTAGCCCGGCTTGCCGCTGACAACCGCTTGCGGCCGGGAGAGGTCACCATAGCTCCCTACGAAAACCTCGCGGCTAGTATCATAACCGTCGGGCGCAAGGCTGCTTGAGAAGAATGTTCTAGTCGGTCTAAAATGAACCCCGGAGACTATAATCCCGTTCCTGTATGAGCTTGAAACGATTTGCTGAGCCCAATCCAGGTT
>JAOAJQ010000085.1 GCA_026414125.1 Thermoproteota archaeon | reverse complement strand
CAGTTATCTCTACGCCAAGCTCCCCCAAGAGGTTGAGCACCGTTAGATATTGGAAGGCAACTCCCTCCAGTATGGCTCTGACAAAATGACCTTTTGAGTGGAATAGGCTGATGCCGAAAAACACGGCGCGCGCCCTACCATCAACCTTGGGTGGGAACGCACCGGCTAAATATGGATAGAACAAAAGGCCGTCTGCACCAAGCTTTGTCTCAAGCGCGTCTTGGATTATTAAATCATACGGGTCTCTACCGGTTCTCTCCGCCTCGTCAGTCTCCCTCCCCCCGAAAACATCCTTGAACCAGCGTAGGGCTCCACCTGTTGTCGAGATGGATGCTTCATACTCCCATGCGCCAGGGATTACGTGGCAACAACAGTTAACTCTCCCTCTCAAATCAGGATTCGGATTGCTCAACGGGGCTTCGAAAGTGGATCCTGTCCCAGTACCTATGTTGACTGCTCCCTCCTTAATCACTCCTGCTCCCAGACACTCGCAGGGCCTGTCGCCTCCCCCGTTAACAACTGGTAGGCCTCTAGGTAGAGACGTTTCAGCTGAAGCTTGAGAGGATACTTCTCCAACGACGATGCTGGATTCACATGGTGGCGGAAGCTTGTCAACAGGAATGCCGAGTGTGGAACATATTTCCTCAGACCATTTTCTCCTTCTTATGTCGAACAGCATTGTTCTTGATGCCATGGAGTAATCGGTTACTTTCTCCCCGGTCAGCTTGTAAATAATGAAGTCTTTTGCGAAAAGGAAGACTTTCGTCTTGGAAAAAAGATTTGGAAAGTTTTCCTTAAGCCAGAGGATTTTCGAAGCTGAGAAGACCGAGTTTATTCCAACACCCGTCGTGCGGAGAAGCATGTTCTCATCCAGCAGGCTCCTCATCTTCTCCGTCTGCTTCTCAGTCCTCCTGTCAAGCCATATTATGCTATTGTAGAGTACTTCCCCGTTGCCTCCAACAGGCACTACAGCCTCCCGTTGAGAGTCCACAGCTAAACCGACTATTCGGCTGCCCTCTCTCCCTCCTTTCACAAGACTCTCCCTTATGGTTTCAACCGCTGCCCTCCACCATTCGAGAGGGTTCTGCTCCGCCCACCTTGGCTGAGGCTGAATAACCGGGTATTCCCTAGAGGCTGACGCAACCCTCCTGCCGTCTAAAGTGATGACGACTGTTTTACAGGCTGAGGTTCCGAGGTCGACACCAAGGATGCAAGGGGCTCCGGCTTCCACACGAGTCTAGTATTCGGCTTAAATTTATGTCTTCACCCATTCGGTGGCTATTGGGATTGGTTGGAGAAGCTTTGGTAATAGGTGTCTAAAACCTTTCCGAAAGGCTTTGAACATGCTGTTTCATATCCTTAGATGGGTTTACAGTTAAACCATACCCATTATCCTCTTCTTTTCCTTAACCCAGAGCATCAGGATCCAGTGGATGTAATCCACAGTCCTGTCTATCATGTTCTCCGGAATACCAGGGGCAGTTGGTTCAGTGACAAGTGTAACCCTGTAATAATCTTCGCCAGGGGTCTTGGTTAAGACTAGGCTGTTTTTCGTCCCATTCTTGCTCTCCATCGGTCCAAAATAATAATTGAACTTTATTGTTTTCATTGTAACGCCTTTAGAATCCACTGTTTCCGGAATATCCTCAACGTTTTCAATCCTCTCCTTATATCCTGTTCTCAACTGGTTTAAGTGGTCAATAATGAAACCCGTGAAGAAATCCTTCTCGTTAGCCAGTATTTTCACAGGCATGCTGACATTTCTAGCTTGATAAACCTTGAATATTTTCTCTTTCCGCTCCTTCCGCTGCTCCTCGGTTCTTCTAACCCTCTTCACCATTGAGGGCGTGTACGTTTGGATAGCTAGGGCTGCGGGCCTTGCAGCCGAGAATACTGAGACGGCTATTGCGAAGACGAATCCCAGCGCACTCCACCACCATTCCAATTTCTCCCTAACCATGAGGTTTTCTAAAAGGTTCTGCCCTATGAAAACCATGGTTCTGTAGAATCCTAGTCCGGTTAAGTATCCGATGCTTCCGCCGACCATTCCCATTATGATTGCTTCAGCTACGAACATTAATCCTATGTGCGTCGGGTTTAACCCCAGTGTTGAAAGAATCTTTATTTCTCTCTCACGTTCATAGACACTGTTAACCATAACCATGCCTATGCTTAAGACAACCATCACCAGTGGAATCAGAAGCTCCGCAGCTCCTCCGAACTCTATGTATGAGCCAATATAATAGTAGTTTACAACGCCTTTAGCCGATGCGAAAACATCATAGTTAAAGAAGAAAATTATGTTTCTGACAACGGCTCCCACGTCCTCTGAATCCATCAGCCTGAAAAGAATCTCGGACGGGACAACAAGCTGGGGAGCATTTGCACCATAAAGCCTATTGATCTTCTCCTGAATTCTCTTAGCAGTCTCAATATTAATAACTATTATCTCTGAACCGTTACACCTTCTTACTGAACCATCTTGAAGGAGGCGTGTAGGACCGAGAGGGCTGCCGTCAACATCCGTGAGCCCCTCGTATTCTCCATCTCTGATGAAACCCTTGACCATGATTGTTTCCGTTATCGTTGTACCCGGTATCTCTAACGTAATATTGCTTCCCACCTTTAAGCCTAGTCTGCTTAACGTTCCGAACCCCAAGAGTGCTTCACCATATGCTTTGTCACTCAAATAACTACCTTCAACTACTTCGTCGAGCAGTGTGTAAAGGGATTCGTTTCTAGGTGATATGGCAAGCACACCATAAATGGGATGGCTGCTACCGGTGACAGGGTTTATAAGTCTGGCAACAGGATCATAGCGTGGAACGTTTTTCATCCTTTGAGCGACGTTAATCACAGGGGCTATCTTCAAGAGGACTTCTGCATCCCCTGGTCCCAAGGGGGAGAAGATGAAGGATGATCCGTTAACCGTTCGTTTTATGAGGAACCCGTCTGAAGACGGAGTTCCCTCTATTCTTCTAGAGATTATTCCGAAGGCTGTTCCGAAAGTGGTGAGCGCGGTGAATGCTAAAATAAGCATGCATATTGAAAATATTGTGAAAAAGCCACGTATCTTCTTGCGTTTTATCTGACGTTTGCTCATGGAGAATATCACTGAGATCGCACTCCTCCATTGAACTTCCCCTTCAATATTTCTTTCCTTCCAGATGCGTGGAATACCAAATACGATGATCGAAGTTATAATGAAGGAAACAGCAGCCGTCAACGAGAAAAGAGGAAGGTTTTCATTGATTACCACGTGAGTACCCGGGTTTATGAAATACATGATTCCCAATAATGCTACGTAGATGATGGGTAATGAAAGAACCTTTTTCCTGGGTTTTTCGAAGAAGAAGAATGCGAGCACAGTGCTGAATACTACGATAACCGCTGAAAGGTAGATAGCGTTAGTCTTCCCAATCAAATACTTGTTTCCTATCGTCATCGCTACAAAATTTATTTCTCCAAGTATTCCACGGAGCATGAACCATGTTTTTTCAAAGTCTTCTTCTGTTTGCATTTGACAGCAGGACGTTGGCTTCTATCAGCTTCTGGTTCGCATGCTGCAATATACGCCTCTCTTCGAAAACCGTGAACCCGATTTCTTGAGCCTCGTCAACTATCGAGGAAACTCCTACGAGTGCTGATTTCACATACTCCAGGCCCCTCCTAAGGCTGTACTCTGAAATTTTAACAGACGAATAACCTCCTTGGGGCATTATGAAGGGACGGGTCCCATTCATAATGTAGAAAACCTCTGATACTCGCTCGCGCTCTCTTAGTACAAGTGAAACACTAACCTCTAGGTCGAAAGGTGTCTCGGATGGAACTGGAATCATTTTCCTGTCTAGTCCTAGATAGAAAACGTCTATTGCATCGCCGTACTCTGTGATTAATGAGAAATTAAAATCCTTCTGTTTCACTACGACCCTGATTATCATGTTACCCTCCCGAAGGCTTGATGCTTGAACGATATATGGGGTGCTTTCTAATTCAACTAGTGCACCTGGGACAAGTGAGAGGTTCACATTAATACTTCCGGTTTCTCCGACGCGAATCTCTTTTTTAGCGGGGGCGAAATCCATCCTTTTTTCTTTAAGGTTCCCCCTATAGGCGTAAACCCAATAGATTCTACCGGGTTTTAACAGTTCCTCCGGAACATTATACTCTCCATCTGTATTCGTAAAGTAGATGCCATGGCCAACCTCTGGCTTTCTGGGTTCCCTTAAGTCTAGAATTATTAGAGTAGCGTTCGGGATCGCTTCACCAGTGAAAGCGTTCAGAACTTTTATGTGCATTGAGACCGCGGGGGAAGCTGCAGTGCCGATTACCGAGCCTGTTAAAAAGTAAACCGGGTTCGTATTTAAGTTATGCTGCTTCATGAAACTGGTTTCAAGAGGCAGTGTTAGAAAAGTTAGTGTCAATAATAGGATAACCAAAATCTTTTTACAGTTTCGCCAATGTCTCATGCCGTTGAGGGTTAATGGAAAAACCATGTTATAAATGTTGTTGAAAACGCCAATCAAGAGACACGCCTTAGAGGCGTCTAAGAACAAGTAAAAAGCTATTAGGGCTTGTTTCACGAGCTTAAAACACCAGTCTCCTGAAAGACTGGAAATATTGTCCAAGCAGTTTAAATGTTCTACAAATTAGGCCTATTGGGCTTAAATCTTTCAAGGCTACTAGGCTGTTATCAAGACTCTTTCCGGGTTAAGTTTTTAAAGCGTGTTTGAAAAATTTTAACGATGAGGTTTAATTGGCCGAATGGCTTTAAAGGAGCTGTCTCGCTGACTTTCGACGATGGTTTACCTTCACAATTGGATCTGGGTGTGCCCCTGCTCGAGGAATTCGGCTTTAGAGCCACGTTCTATGTAAATCCTAAAGACGATTATGAGAATGTTTTGAAAACATGGAGGGAGGTTGCTGGTTATGGTCACGAAATAGGTAACCACAGTGTTACACATCCTTGTTCATGCAATTTTTCAGGAGACCCTTGTTGCAGAGGGCTGGAGAACATGACCCTAGAGGATATTCGCCTAGACATAGTTGAGGCTCATGAAAGGATAAGGCGCCTCATACCTAATGGTAGCCGGACCTTTGCATATCCGTGTTACCAAACCAGTGTCGGCAGAGGCTTGAACAAGAGGAGCTACGTGCCGATCGTGGCTGAAATCTTCTTGGCCGGTAGGGCTTCCGGAGAGAAGGGTTATTCTAATTCGCCGCTTGCCTGCGACCTACACGAACTATGGTCATGGTCTGCTGATCGGATGAGGTGTGAAGAGATGATAGGCTTAACCATTAAGACTGTTCATGAAGGTAGATGGGCCATATTCACTTTTCACGGCATTAATGAGGGACACCTGCCTGTTTCCAGCGAAGACCTTTCAGGTTTTTTAAGATTCCTATATAAGCATCGTGACGAGATATGGGTTGCTCCACTGGTGGAGGTGGCTGAACACATAGTTAGTGAGAGAAAAAGACTGGAACTAGTTTTCTAAACTATTGTTCTCTTACTTCCAGAAGGACGGTGGAATTGCCTCAGGCTTCCCTTCTATTTCTAAGACGACTACAGTGTCTATCGGGTCTGGTGCACGTAACGGTAGTCCACGTATGAACAGGCGGTCTTCCTTTTGCTCAAATGGAAGTTTTTTACCGCTTGTCAGCATGTATGCCTTTAAAACCCTGTTCTTAATTCCAGCTACGCACATTTCTCTTCCAGGCCAGAACATGACGTGCACGTAAACCTTACTATCTTTCATAGTGACTTGGCCCAGATGAGGCTGTGGGAAGGGTGCGGCTTCTGCACCATATATGGACTCCCCGTTTCGCCGCAGCCATCTTCCAACAGCTCTCATTCTAGCCGCCTGCTCCGGTGGAATAGTGCCGTCTGCCTTCGGCCCAACGTTTAGCAGAAAATTCCCATTTCCAGAGACACACTTAACTAGGTTCCTCACCAGTTGCATCGGCGATTTTAGATTCGGGTCGCCTGGATGATACCCCCACCAAAGGTCGTCTATAGT
>JAOAJQ010000084.1 GCA_026414125.1 Thermoproteota archaeon | reverse complement strand
CTCAATAAGAGGCGTAGAGGGGTGCGTAGTCTACTCCGGGGGGCTGCTTGGCTTCGGCGGCTGCGTCAAGCCCATTGTGCTCAAGGCAAGTCGCTCAGAAATTTTGGAGACCATGATGCTTAAAGGCCAATTTTACGATTTCTTTCTAACCACCTAGTGCTCGCGGAAATAGATTGCAAGTTGAGGGAGCCTAATCTTTTCGACGGGATAATTCTGGCTGTTGAAGTTCTTTAATATGAGCCTTATTACTGGCGATGAACATTTTAACGAGACAGGATTATCAGCGGTGAGGGTGGTTCACGCTATCATGAATATCTCAGAATTCGGCTGCACGCTAACTTTTTAAGCAAGGGTCAGGCTTCTTCTTCAAGATGTCTGGAGTGACTATTCCCCCTGAGTTCGCCTGGATTGTTCCCGTGGTAGTCCCGTTCATCATCGGGCTTCTCGTAGGCCTCATAATTAAGCGTGCCATAACGCTGGTGCTAGCCCTCCTGATACTCATAATAATACTTGTAGCCACGGGCTACGTGAGCCTGACTTTTCAAGACCTTTTCGAAAGAGCTATGGAGTTCCTGCCTACGGTGATTGAACTAGGCGGCAGCCTTCAAAACGTGCTTCCATACTCTTCAGCAACTTTCCTCATAGGATTACTGCTGGGCCTTTGGAAGGGGTAGGAATGAGACCCGGGTTTAGAAAGCAGTCATAGTCTGCCCGAGTTCTCAACCTGCTCCAGATTAAAATGTTGAACCCTTAGGGTTTTCAACATAGCTCCTGATTATTTCGAGGACTGTCTCACCCTTTTGTCTCAAGGTCTCTCTGGTCTGAGCGATGCTGTGCGGGGAAGCAATCACTCTCTCATGGCGTGCAAGCTTCTCGGACGAGTTGTTAACAAGAGGCGGCTGATGGTGGAAAACGTCTAGAGCCGCGCCTGCGAGCCTGCCCGTCTCCAGGGCTTTCAGCAATGCTTCCTCATCGACAATTCCTCCCCTAGCGGTGTTTATCAAGTAGGCGCCGTTCTTAACGATGGCGAGCTCGCGTTCACCGATCATACCCCTTGTCTCATCAGTCAGGGGGACGTGTATCGTTATTATGTCGGAGCTTGAAAGAAGCTCCTCCAAGGTCTCGGCAAACCTTACCGGCAGATTGTTCTCAAGCCTAGCCTTAGCATCCTTCTCGTAAACGATTACCCTTAGGCCGTTTGCCAGAGCCTGTCTCGCAACCTCCCTTCCTATGCGCCCGTAGCCTATTATTCCAAGCGTTTTACCCTCCACTCTGAATCCTACGAGCTCTTTTTTCTTCCACTCGCCCTTCTTCATGGATCTGTCTGCGATAACCATGTTGGTGGCAAACGCGAAAACATAAGCCATCACGCTCTGAGCAACATCGTAGCTTTGAACAGGAGCAGTCCTGTAAGGTATTCCCCGCTCAGCTAGAGCCTGCTTGTCAATATGGTCCTCTCCATGCGTAGCGGTAACCACAAGCTTAAGGTTCGGAAGCCGAGATATGAACTCCCTGTCAACCCTAGTGTTGCTCCTCACTATAAGTATCTCAGTCTCCTCCAGACGGGTTTCGTTCAGAACCTCACAGTATTCTTTAAGCCTTTCGAAAAACGCCTGGTCGAAACTATCAAGCACGAGAGCCTTAAGCTTCCCACCTACCATCTCTTTGGTGTTCCTCCAACTTTTTCACGGAGTCGAGGAAGGTGTTCTTAAACGTTTTTGTACAAACGTGTACATTCATACATAGTACGTGAAGTCATAACTTGAATTACCATTCACACTTGCTTATGCTAAAAAACAAACAAATGAAACATTATTTGAAAAATCTAAATGGGAAATCCCTGTAAAGCTTGAACATTCAAGAGGTCTTGATCAGTGTCTAACTGAATGGAGATATGCAGGTATTCGAAAAACTTATTTAAAACCTTAGCCCTTATTACTTCCGCCATGAGTAGACGTGTTGCTCTTATTCTAGCCCTAGCTTTACTATTGACTTTCCTCTCAACGTCTCTGAAGTCTTACTCTTCCCCATTTAAACTTTACTATGATGATAACGTTGAATACGACTGGAGTGATTTCTACCCTAGCGGTGTCACGATAAGGTTTTTTCCTCTTCCAAGCTGGCGGATAAAACTGGTTAGGTTTCACGAGCCGTGCTTCCTCAGAAGCCTAGCCTCAGTCTCCTACTTTCAGAGGTTGGACAAGAATCTCAACATTAAATATTGGTCCCCTTATCTTTTCAATATGGTCTTTAGGAAGGCTATGCTATACCAGTACACAATGCAACTTTCTAATGCGAATATTGTTCCGATGCTCACCGTTGACGGAACTCGGTTTTGGATAAGCGACGAAGAGCAGTCTACTGCTAACAACAGCTTCACCGTCGATGCCAATAACAATATTATTCTAAACTATATGAATGCAATACGTAAGCCTTTGCGGGTATATTCCTTTTATGAGGGGTGATGAATGATTACTACTAATCCTAAAGTTTGTGCCGTTGTGGTTACATTTAACCGGAAAAATGTTTTGTTAAAGTGTATTTCTGCATTGCTTAAGCAGACTTATTCTTTAAACTCAATCTTTATAATCGACGGGCCTTCTACTGATGGTACAGAAAAACTTCTATTAGAAAAAGGCTTTATAAAGGAATCGCCTCCTGCTAATACTTGCAGCATAATTTGGGGCACTAGAAATGTATTTATAGATATACCTATCGAGTTTCATTATTTTCGGCTCTACAAAGATGTTGGAGGTTCTGGAGGTTTTTACGAAGGATTTAAAAGAGCATATAAATGTGGATGTGATTGGATCTGGGTCATGGACGATGACGTAATACCATCTCATGATTGTTTAGAAAAACTCATATTTGCTATAAAAGATAATTTTAATGTAGCTGCACGGCCAGCTTTAGTCAATGCCGCAGACTTTTCACCATTATTTGCTGGTGGAATATTCTCGAGAAACATTATTTCTAAAATAGGTTTGCCTTTAAAAGAGTTTTTCATATACTGGGATGATATTGAATACATGTTAAGAGCCAAAAAAGCTGGTGTAAAAATAATAGATGTGAAAGATGCGAAAGTATATCATAGAGATTGGACACTTAAAGGTTTTGTAAGCAGAAATATTCTTGGGAAAAAGATCCAAAAACCTCTATATCCGAAAGGAAGAAAATACTATTACATTCAAAGAAACAAATTTTATACCTATATTAGGCATAGAAAAGTTAAACTTACTCTATATGAATTTTTCATTATGATCCCCCGCGATTTAAACCATTATCTTATTTTAAACCAACCTGAGCGGGTGCTATGCATTCTTAAAGGCACTTTAGACGCCGTTCTTGGGAGAACCGGAAAATGTGAATGGGCTCATAAGACTGGAGGCTTACTTTAAGCAGGCCAGAATAGTTGATTAGTTGATTACCGAGTGGTATTGAAGATCCTTGATTCCTTTCCACTTTCTTCTTAAGCTTTTAACTGGTTTTAGCACCGTTGAGACACGTATAACGCAACCAAGAGGATCCTAAGTTTTTACCTAAGCAGCTAGCTTCTTTCTCCATTTCATGCATATTTCCTAAGTTGGAGCAAGGTTTTTAGTGCACGCTATTCATGAATAACTTTCACCCCTTTCAACATAAGTCTTATATTTTGCAAGTATCAGAACTTTTCAAAATGGAAGCGGAAACGCCTGAAATCTGTCCGTGTGACCTCACACTTTTCAAAGGTAAGTTTGAAGGTTTCTCACGAGAATGGATTAAGAAGACTTGGATTACAGCATCATACTTGGGAGTAGATTTTTGCTTTGAAGACCTCGATGCTAAGGTGAAAAATATTGAGGACAGGAACAATTGTTTAGAGGGTTTCGGAAGATTCTGGATGAAGAAAGGTTTTTTCGAAAAGTATCTAAAACTTGAGGATTTTAAAATCATCTCAAACCCGTCTCCAGAGGAGTTTAATAGGCATGCATCCGAATCGAACTTGGTTGTTCTCCTCGAGTTTAACACACAACTTTTTGCGACTCTTAAACAGGAAGTTCCCAAAGAGCAATGGGACAATGATGTTTTACTCTTTCATCTCCAACAGCATGGCAGTCAAAGGATTGTGCTGATTATCGTTGCGATGTATCTCGAAGGGGCAAGAAGACTATTGGGGTTGCTCAGCGAATGGAAGGAGGTTTTGAATACGCATGAAGTCTGGAAGGGATGGCCTTTCTGCACAAGCGGCAGGTATACGGTTACACCACTGCCCAAGCACCCGGGTAAAATACTGGCGGACGCTGTTAGGCTTGGCTGTAAATGGGTTTTCCTCGTAGGCCCCGGTGAGGACTTGGCGGTTAGGGAGCTGGTTCCAAAGATAAATGAGCTTGGCCTTGATTTCACTGTTTTCTCAGGCCAGTTAACGGGCGACGGCAAGTGTCTCATGGTTAACTGGGACGAGTATCCCGACCCGCAGTCCTCTGATGCCACAGAAGCCTGCAGGATGAGGAAGCCGGGGGGAATGCTCTTCGGGGTTTTCAACAATCTTCTAGACTCGGACATCGACGTGCTGGAGAATCGTTTAGACGGCTATGTTTTCCACGAGGGGAACAGCGAGTATTTGGAGGAGCTGGGAAAGCCTTTCTTGATAATGCCCTACCATTTGGAATGGGGGACGGTGCCCCCTTCGATCTGGCTGTTCGTTGACAAGGATGATCAGGGTCTATCATCTAGAGATAGGATTTTGAAGGCAATCCTTTCACGGAAAGCTGTAGGGGTGTTTGAAGACGGTAAGACAGCAGGTGCTTCAACGCTTGTAAATCTGGTGAGGATTCTTCTAGCTGACAGGGAATATCTCCGTCGGATTTTCGGAACATTTTTCTCGCTTTCCTCTGAGCTCGAAGGGACGCGACTCACAGTTTCAATGGAGAATAAGGCTGAGCAGCCTCTAGGGGGAGTTCTCAAAGTTAAGGCGAGCCGCGGCATCAGGGTGAATCCGAGCAACATAGCGGTGTGCTTCGAAAAGGGCGGGAAGAAAGATGTTGTCTTTGAAGTATCCGTGTCTGAAGAGTTAAACGGGTCTTACGGCCTGCTGCTCGTCGAATTCTCCTCGCAACATGGCTGTTGGAGGAATCTTTGCTTCTTTGAGGTACCGCCCATGGTCTCCACTTTTCCTCTTCTGATTCTGGAAGACAGTGTTGAAATTCCGGTGACGGTGTGGAACAATACCGGTGCTGAGAAAGTAGATTTGAGGGTCAGCATCTCCTCTAAGGGAGGCGCGGTTTCCGAAGAATCCATAAGGATTCAGGCTCCTCCGCGTAGGCCGTATAAAACCATGATTCCCTTGAATCTGAAGGCTGGAGACTACTTAGTGAACATAGGTTTCTCCTCCGGGAGGGCTGCTTGCAGAGTTCTGATGCGAAGCTTTGAAGGAAGAGCCTTCGCCCATACGGGGGATTACGATGAGGACGGTCTTGAGGAGGCAGTACTCCAAAACGAGCACGTAGTTGCCAAAGTGATCTCCCCCGGTGGGAGGTTGTTGCAGTATAGGTTGAAGAAACTGGAGGCAGACCTGTTGTTTAAACTATATCCTAAGAAACCTGATGACTGGAGGGTCTCTGGCAGGAAGAGAAGGTTCTACCCGTTTGGAGGTTTGGAGGAATTCATACAGCAGCCAACTGTTGAGGGACATGAGAACTTTAAAATTAGAATAGTGAAGAAGGAGGGAAATAGTGCAGTGGTCTCTGCGGAGGCAGACATGAACGGGAATGTGTTAAAGAAGACTTTCAAGCTTTTCGCGGGCTCTCCGCTGCTGGAGGTGAGGTACGAGGCGGACTTCGTCAACCCTGAGCTCAACGTGATCGGCGTCAATCCTTTCATAAGGCTTGGAAACAGCGTTGACGCCAGCCACGTTGTCTACTATCCTTCGAGCAACGGTATTCTCAAGGAGAGATACAAGGGTAGGCTCTACGGTAAGAGGCTTTTCCTCACGGAGGACTGGGTTGCCTGCTACGACGAGCAGGAGAAGCTTGGGCTCATAATGGCTTACGATGCGAAAACCCCGTTTCTAACCCATATCTGGATGAACACTCCTGATAATCCTGATTCACACTACTCCTACATAGAGGTCCAACCTTGGATAAGAGTTAACAC
>JAOAJQ010000083.1 GCA_026414125.1 Thermoproteota archaeon | reverse complement strand
GCCCTGTTAAAGAGCCCTATGCTGTAGCGGTTTTGAAAAGAAACGTTAAGTGGCGCTAATAAAAGCTTTATATTTCCTTCCAGCCCATGTATATTTAGAGGTGGAAAAGTCTGAATAAAAGTTTGCACTATTTTTGGATGTTGATTTTCTTGACTAGCCTTAATCTCACATTTGTTTCCGCCCAGATGACTATTAAGCCAGACAAGCTTCCCGACGCGGTCTTAGTCGAACACTATGAGGTTTACCTCTATATTGATACTCAAGCCACGATCGACAACTGGGAAATATCTTCAGGAACTCTTCCACCAGGCTTGACACTAAGCAAGCTCGATTCTTACAGGGGAGTCATCTCCGGAACACCCTCCAGCCCAGGCGCATACAGCTTCACAGTGAAAGCCACGAAAATCATGTTAGGCCAGCCTAAGCCGATCATAATCTATAAAGACTATACGATTACTGTTAAGGGGCTTGAAATACACCCGGACACTCTGCCTCAGGCAGTAGAAAACTCCTCTTACGTTGCAAAAATATGGGTTACAGGCGGTTCCCCTCCTTACAGTTGGAGTGTCACGGGCTTACCTACTGAACTAACAAATTTGACTTGGCAACTGGTTTCGGGTCGGACAGACCAACTAGTTATTTCCGGAACCCCGCTAATTGGCAGCCATGGGAACTACTCGATTGAACTCAGGGTCCGCGATAGCAGCGGGCTCTCTACCTCTAAACCATATCTCCTGAACGTAAAAGAAGCCCCGTGGGAGTTCAGCGTCGCGATAAGGCGCCTGACTGAGGAAGGAGCTGCTTACAGGGCCGTGGTGTACATAGATGACTTCACCTTTCCCAGCGCAAGCGCAAAGGCGCTTATTGCAGAGGATATTTTTGAGGTTACGGTTAGACGCACCTCTGGAACAGGGAATAGAAGCGTCAGGCTGGATCTTATCGCTCTGCCTGGAGAAACTATGCCCCTAGGAATAACTATGTCAATGTCCCGTTCGACAGGCTTAGTTGGCAACGAGGCATTTGCAAGCGTAATCAGCATCAAGATCGACAATAAGTATCCCCATCTTAGTGAGGAGCGTGACCTCCGGCTTATACTCAGAACAAGAGTGATAAACGTCAGAGATGATAATAAAACAATAGTCACAACAATTAGGGGGATAGAGGCTGACGTAAGAGTTTCAGCATTCCCCATTCAAGTGTTAAACGATGCCGAAGAGCTTGTAGCAGGCAAGTCAACCATCTTCAAAGTCAACGCGTGGATCGTATGCAATAGGCAGCCGAAAATCGACGGAGACATAGAGCTTGACGTACGGCTTGTTCTACCATTTTCCGAATGGGAATGGGAACTACCTGACACTAGCACCGCTGCTTCAGGATGGGTTGAAGCGACTGTAAGAATCCCCAGGAGGCTAGCAATAGACATTTCAACCGGTAAGCATGTAGGTAGAACCAGCATATATCTCCCTGAAGCGCATTCATATGTTGATTCAATAGGCGAAGTTAGAGGAAGAGTAACAGTAGTATATTCAACAGCTCCGTTTCCACGATCCATACCGAGACCCAAATATTGCGTCTTCGCATACCCGCCGAGCTACACGGGAGAGAGAAGGGAAGATGGTACAGTAATCTATACGGTTCAAGCAGACATAAGTAATAGGGTGAGGGAAATAAACGAGGATAATAATGAGTTTAGCTCGACTAAAAGAGTTGTGCGAACGAAGCCTATAAAAATCCTCTTATACCCCTGGGCTGAGAACGCGACGGAAAAAGCAAGGGGTTTAGCTGGAAGATCAGAAGCATCTTTCAGAAGCGACGTATTAACCCCGAATGCACGAACACAGGTTGAATTCCTTCAAGCAGTCTTTCCAACAGCAGAAGGTGGAATACGCTACAGTATTGACCCCACTATACGGATTAGAGACCTATACCAGACTTGTGCAGCAGACTATAATGATATGATAACCTATCCCTGCTGGGGGGGAGCGCCTTGCGACTGCGGTAGGCCTTGCAACGGAGCCTGCAGAGACTGGTGTAATTGTGCAATTGGTACAGCCTGGAACTACCTCTACGGTACAGAAGGTTTAGCGAGAATGGCTGACGACGCAGGATACGACTTCGCCATAGCGTTCCGAGTTGTAGGCGGCGGGGGATGCACCTGGTCTGGCTCCAGACCGATGGCAGCCTACGTTGATATCGACTGTTGCTACTCCTGTTTAACCCATGAAATTTACCATGTCTTAGGCCCAATGCCTTATGACGACTACTCGTGTCCAGTGGCAAATCAGTGTCCGGAGGGCTACTGGGTGAATAGTGATGAACATATCGAAGCGGGACGATGCTACATAATGTCGGCGTGCGGAGGGGCTCCATGGTGGATCACGCGTCAAATGTACGAGACGCTGATGTGCGGATGGTTTAATCCCTCAGGCGGAGACCCGGTGGCAATACGCGTAAGCGGGGTCATTAACCAGAATGGAACCGGCCGCTTCTACCCCTTTAGAGTACGTAACGCCAGCAGAGTTGAAACGCCAGGCCTGTTTGGAAACTATTCGATAGTACTGCTGGACTCGAATGGGGCTGAGCTTTCAAGGTTTGGCGTAAACGCCACGTTCTGGGGCGAGATGCATACGGACATGTATTCCTTCATGTTTTACGTTCCCTACAGCAAGGATGTTCACGTTATAGAGCTTAGGGACTCGGAGAACAGGGTTCTGGACAGAAGGGTTTCCTCCGCCAACTGGCCTCGGGTTAAAATCCTGTTGCCAAAGGCTGGCGAAATAGTTTCAAGCCTAAGAAAAAGCTTCACAATATCGTGGGAGGGCAGGGACGCTGACGGCGACGCTTTATACTATACTGTTTTAATAAGCCCCGATGGAGGGGGAAGCTGGCTGCCCATAGATATTGATTTAACCGTAAACTCTATAACATGGGATTCGAGTGTTTACGATGCTTCTGAAAACTATGTTGTTAAAGTGATTGTTTCAGACGGCTTCTACAGCGCTGAGAATATCTCCAGCCCCTTCACCATAGGGCCTTACGCCGAGCTGAAAGCCGAGTCGCCGTACGGGGAACCCCGGGGCTCAGGCTGGTACATGGTTAACGAGACCGCTACGTTCAGCATTGCTCCGACACGGGTTAAGATGGATGGACTCCTAGGAGTCTTAGGAGGCTACTACGAGTTCACAGGATGGTCTGGAGACTCAGCCTCAACCAGCCCTGCTTCAACAATACTCATGGACAGTGATAAAACAGTCACAGCAGTTTTCAAGCCAAACTACACAATGCCCATGATACTCTTGGCGGCAATGTTAATCGTCCTGCTGGTTGTTTCAGCAGTCGTTTTAAGAAAAAGAAGAAAGCACGCTGCCTTACCACCCCCTCCACCGCCCCCTAGTTTCCCCCATCTTTTTAACCGCAATACGCCGTTTGAACAAGGATAAATCCGTGTCTCTAGCGCGCCGATCGTTGAACCACAGTAAAGAGAATTGAAAGTTAAAACCCTTATTAGAGGAAGATGAAACCGGTTATGTGAATTCAATTGGAGCAGGGAGGATTTGTACGCGTGCTGACACGCGTTAACGAAAAAAATAAATAAAGGGTGTTTTTAATATGATTATAGTTGTGTAATTGACTGAAGGATGAGTAGTATGGAAGAGTACGACATTATTGTTGCCGGTGGAGGCGTGGCCGGTTCTGTCGCCGCAAGGTTTGCCGCAAAAAGCGGTTTCAAAACATTGTTGCTTGAGAAGTTTAAGACTCCAAGGAACAAGCCTTGCTCCGGAATCCAATTCCAGTATTTTGAGAAGCTTATCGGTGAGAAAATACCGAGGGAGAAGCTCTGCAAAAATGAACTTTTCAAAGTGCAGATAATAACTCCGAAGGGTAAGGTTTTGAAAGGCAAAATGAAGATGCTGAACCTTTGGAGATCAACTTTTGACAGCTGGCTTAACTCACTCGCGGAGGATGCTGGTGCGGATTTTCGTGATAAAGCTTTGCTAATTGGTTTCAATGAAGATAAAAGCGAAAACAAAATAATTGTTAAAGTCTTAGCAGAGGGTAAGCATACGGAGGTTAAAGCGCGCTATCTTATTGGTGCTGACGGGATGCTTTCAAGAGTTAGAAGGAAACTGCGGCAACAGGATTTTGATAGAAAAGCCTCGGGTGCTGCAATAAACTATTATTTTGTTGGAGAGGCAAACCTGGATCCCAATACGCTTTACATGTTTTATAAAAGAGAGTTTTGCCCTCTAATGTTTGCATGGGTTTATTTGAAGGATGACAAGTGGGTGATTGGCACCGTCGCAAACGAAAACCCTTTAGAATGTGCCGAAAGATTCTTCAATTACGTTAGTGGGAAGTATGGGCTTCGAGGCGAAATTGTTAAGAGAGAAGGTTTTTCTTCAACGTTGAAAAGCACGGTCTTCTTGGGAGAGGGAAGAGTGTTACTGGTTGGAGATGCCGCTGGCTTGGTTGATTTATATCGGGGCGTGGGAATGGATAATGCTGCCCTCAGCGGACGCTTGGCAGTAAAAGCCATAACAAATGCTGAAGAAGGCTTAGAAGCTGCGAAAATATACGAAAACCTAATGAAAAAAGTTATCAAGAAAAAAGAAGCGAATGAGAAAAAGCTGATGAAAAGACATTCGTCAAACAACGAGCTGGAAAAAAGCCTGACGCCGCTAAACATGCTTAAAGGAGGACTACGAATGCTTGTAGCTAACCAAATAAACAAAATACTGCCACCAGAAAAACTCATATTTCTTCCGCCGTAGCACCTTAACCCTTGCTTGCATGTTCCCATTCCACATTTTTCTCAATAGATATTGTTTTCCGATTCGGTTGACTTGGAAAAAAGCTGCATATCCGTGGTTTGCGATACAAAAGAAATGCTTAAAAATTGTCTTCACAATTTGTTGATGTGGAATGAATCTTCCAGCTAGTGTGTAAGGGGGTTTAAACGGGTCATGGTCTATAGGCCTGGTTTAAAGTCTATAAAAAGACATAATGTTTTAGATTGGTTTCACGATGCAAAAATCGGCATAATTGTTCACTGGGGATTATACTCTGTGCCGGGCTGGGCTCCCATCACTGGCGAGCCGACGGAGGTGGTTGCCGAGAAAGGATGGGAATACTGGTTTGCCAATAATCCTTACGCAGAATGGTATTTTAACTCAATAAGGATTGAAGACAGCCCTTCTTACCATTATCATGTGAAGACCTATGGGGCTGATTTCAAATACGATGACTTCATCCCGCTCTTCAACCAAGAAAGCAAGAAGTGGGAGCCAAGTAAGTGGGCAGAGCTTTTTAAAAAGGCTGGTGCTCAATACGTGGTTTTTACAGCTAAACACCATGATGGCTTCCTGATGTGGCCTAGCAACTATCCTAACCCTCGCAAAGAAAAATACTGTGTTGAACGGGACATTATCGGCGAGTTGACACACGCTGTAAGGGAGAAAGGCATGCGCATGGGCATCTATTACTCAGGCGGGATAGATTGGTCCTTCAAAGATACAGTAATAAGGGACATACTTGACTTTATTGAAGCAACCCCTAACTCCGAGGAGTATGGAAGATATGTCTACAACCATTGGTGCGAATTGATTGAACGCTATAAGCCCTCAATCCTATGGAACGATATAGCATACCCCGTGACGGGAAGGTTTCTAGAGATGGTTGCATACTACTATAATACTGTGCCGGACGGCATTATAAACGACCGGTGGGCGCAATTCAACCCTGAAAGCCTAACATACGCTTTATTGAGGCCACTATTATCCAAAAAGAGAATCCGCAATCTTATCCTGCCCTTTCTATTAAAAATTGCCCCGACCAGCCCGCACTTCGACTTTAAAACACCAGAATACAATGTTTACAGTAAAATTACAAAGGAAAAATGGGAGTGTGTAAGAGGATTAGGATACTCCTTCGGCTATAACCGTAACGAGGGAGTGGAGCACATGATTTCCCTCAAGAGGCTTGTCCACCTGCTGGTAGATGTCGTCAGCAAAAACGGAAACCTCTTGATAGGCGTGGGGCCAATGGCGAATGGAACAATACCGGAGATTCAATGTAGAAGATTACTCGAACTAGGAGAATGGCTGTCTACCAATGGTGAAGCCATATACGGGTCTAGAC
>JAOAJQ010000082.1 GCA_026414125.1 Thermoproteota archaeon | reverse complement strand
CCCCCGGCATGGATACTCTCACCCCTAGCTCCTGCAGGTGCGTAGCCCTAACCCCGATAACCTCGTAGACCAGGAACGTCCTCGGGTTTGACGCTGTCGGCCTCTCAATCCCTACGAACGAGGGTGAGTGAAGCTTGTCTAGAACAATCATGTCGAACCTTGTTTCAAGCGTCGCCGTCGAGCTTCTAAGCGTAACCTCAGACCCCCTTATAGAGGTCTTCAGGAAAGAGGTTCCATGCGTCCTGACCCTTGCTTGGAATCTTCCACCCAGGTCGTCGAAAAGCTGCTCCTCCCTCAGGCTCACTCTTCTCCTCCCCCAGTCTCCCTCAATCCCTCGTACTCCGCCCTTATATCTCTAAACCTCCGGGCAATGTTAAACATCCTGTCCGTCCTAGCAAGCGGCCCAATCTCCAATTCAACGACTCCTCTAAGCATCGGCTTAGCCTGCTTAGCCTCAGCCTTAACCGCCTTGTCCGCCAGGAATAAAAGCTGGTTGTGTCCGAACGCTTCAGCGACATGCGGGTTGTCCGAGAGGCTCAGTATCAGAAGGATGAGCTCGTCAAGCCTGCTCCGCCTGTCTCCTTCGAAGAAAACGTTGGCGTCGCAAGCCTTGTCCATCTCGCTTATCTTAACCATAATCCTGTGCTCACTGTCGTAAGCATCGTTCTGAAGCCTGTCGTAGAGGAATACTGACGACTTGCTCCTGGGGTCAGTCTCCATGCTTCTAAGCTGGAAGTAGCTTCTCACGAAGAAGCCTTCCAAGCCTGCTCTCTTCCTGGCTGCAGAGAGACTGGGTTTCTCTCCCTCCCTGAAGACGAGCGTTGTGAAAGCAGCGTCGTAGCCAAGCGTCCTCCAGGGTGTTGGAACATCAATCTCCTCCGAGGTGCTTAACAACCCTAGAAGAGCCCTGTCGCTCTTCACTCCCCGGGGAATCTTCTCCGGCTTCAGCATTCCTCTGGAGGCTGCGAAAGGCATAACCACCCTGCTTAAGTCGGTGGCGCCAACATCCTTCGCCACCCCGATGACCAGCGTCCTATTCTCCTTGGCTAGGCTTCTCAGCCTGTACACTAGAAGCGTGTTGAAAACGTTGAGATCCCTTGCTGTAAGCCACTTGTCTTCGCCGAACGTTAACGGGTGCTCCCCGCTCTCGAAAACTTTCTCCAGAACCCAGTCTAAAGCATGCTCAACCCTCCTCCAATAGTTCTTCGCGTAAACGGTGATTTGAAAAACATCCTCTCCTTTTCCACCGCCCTTCTCGAGCAGCAAGCCCCCTGATTCAGCGTCTATCCTCCTAAGCCTTTTCACAGCCTTCTCAAAACTATTGATGCTTAGGCCCAGTTTCCCGCCTATTTCCCCGGCGGAATGGGGCTCGCCGTCGAGCAGCATCCTTACGACAGCGTATGGCAACAGTCTCTCCCTAGGCGGCAGAGGGTTGTCGCCGGAGCCTAAGAAGTAGGCTAGCGTCATGTCGAGGATGGATAGGGTGCCGGCCGGAGTATTCATTCCAGCCAGGGAGAACCTTTTCATCCTCAACAGGTCCCTGTAGTCTCTCGCGAGAGGCGGGAGGGTTCCGGATAACGGCCTGTCTAGGAAAAGGATTTTCACCTTTCCAGATACTACGGCTTCGCAAGCCATCTTCAGCTCCGCCATCGTCATTATCGCGAAACTAATCCTGCTGGACGCGGCTTCCAGCTGGATGTCGTTTTCAATTGGCGTTGAGTCAACTGCCTCAGGCAGGTCCTCCATCCAGAGCGGCACAGCGGCGGAGACAGACAGCTTATCGTTTCTCTCAGCCTGGTCAAGCATGAACTCGACGCGGCCGGTGGAAACCCTGAATGGGCAGGCGTAGGCTGCAGCGTTAATGTAGAATATGAGCATTTCGAGAAGCTCATCCGTCTGCATGGAGCCGTCGATCCCGGCTGCCAAGTATTCGCCTACTCCGAAGTATTCGCATGCTGTTCTTACAGCGGTCTCCCTGTCAAGCGGCTTAATCAGGACCGTAAGCTCCCTGGCGCCACGGATCTGCCTCGCCCTCCTCCTGAAAGCATCCACGAGAATACATGTCTCCGCCTTAAGCTTCCTCGCGGTCTCGCTGAACCCGAGCATCACGTAGTGCTAGCGGTCTTAGATTAAAAATGTTTTTATGGCTGGGCTATGTTAAATCTGGCTTCAGGCTTGTTTGCAGGGTCTGAATGTGTAAGTGGCGTGTGCTTGTTGCAGTAGGTTTGAAGAAACATTTCTCGCCACCACCGAGGAGTAGTGCCCGCAGCGTTTAGATGGTGTTCAGAAGTTTTTTATAAATTCGGAAATAAAAGATAATCTTTGTAAACCGATTTATTCTCCTACCGCCGAAATCCACGACGAGAATGCTCATAGTCGATAGAGTTTTTAGAGATGGCTTAACATACTGGATATTTGAAAACCCTAATAATCATCCCTTAGGGAGAATATTGTGGTTCAAAAACTTGCGGACTGGAGGTTCAGGCTAGTTTCAAAGTTCTCTAACTATTCTTGCTCTTAGTTGAAGCAGGTAGCTTTTCATCGCATACTCCGGGTGGCTTCAAAAACGTATCGTACCGTCATGTTTATAAAACATGCTGGTAATGTTCTGCGCGATAAGGAATGGGTAAGACCCCTATCGCCATGACTATAGCGGGAAGCGACTCCGGCGGTGGAGCGGGGATAGAGGCTGATCTTAAAACGTTCTCAGCCATGGGGGTGCATGGAACCGTGGCGTTAACAGCGATAACCGCTCAGAATACTGTCGGGGTCTTCGCCGTTCAGGATGTTGACCTAAGCATTGTGGAGAAGCAGATTGACGTTGTCTTCGAAGACATTGGTATAGATGCTGCTAAGACGGGCATGCTTCACAGAGGCGAGGTGATAATGCTTGTCGCGAGAAAGGTTAGGGAATACGGGTTTCCGCTGGTTGTGGACCCGGTGATGGTCGCTAAAAGCGGGGCCCGTCTGCTTAAGCCTGAGGCTGAGGAATCGTTGAAGAAAATCCTGCTGCCCGTGGCGACGGTAGTCACCCCGAACATTTTTGAGGCTGAGGTTTTAAGCGGAGTGAGGATTTCCACGCTGGCTGACATGCGGGCTGCTGCGAGAAAGATTGCTGAACTAGGCCCTGGGACGGTTGTCGTTAAGGGGGGCCATTTGGAGGAAGACGGCGAAGCTGTTGACATGGTTTACACTAACGGAGAGTTCCGCGAGCTTCACGGAAGCAGGATTAACACTAAAAATACTCATGGAACCGGGTGTAGCTTTTCCGCGGCGATTGCCGCAGGGCTCGCCAAGGGCATGAGCATTACGGAGGCTTTGGAAGAGGCTAAAAGATTCATTCAGGCCGCGATAGAATACGGTTTAAACATCGGCAGGGGACATGGGCCTGTCAACCCGTCTGCGTGGATAGGGATGGATGCTGAAAAATACAGGGTTCTGGAGAATCTGTCTAAAGCCGTCAAACTATTGGAGGACTCTAAAATCTCGAAGCTGCTTCCTGAAGTCGGGAGCAACATAGTCATGGCTCTTCCTAAGCCGTATGCCAAGTCTGTTGGAGACGTTGCCGGAATACCTGGTAGATTCGTCAAACTGGGGGACAGGGTGCTTGCTGTCAGAGGCCCGGAGTTCGGCGCCTCGTCGCACGTTGCCAGAATAGTCTTGAAGGTTATGGAGTATGGGGAGGAATGGAGGGCGGCTATGAACATTAAATACTCCAGTGAAATAATCGAGGCATGCGAGTCCCTAGGGTTCACGGTTTCCTTTTTCGACAGAAGGGAGGAGCCTGAGGAGGTTAAAGCCAGAGAGGGGGAAAGCCTGCCGTGGGGCGTTGGGAAGGCTATTGAAAAGGCTGGGAGAATACCGGACGTAATATATGATCTCGGAGACGTTGGCAAGGAGCCGATGGTTAGAATACTCGGCAGGAATGCTGTTGAAGTAGCTACGAAAGTATTGACGGTGGCTTCCAAGCTGGGTGATTGGAAATGATTAAAAGCAGGTCTTTAAGAAGGCTCGTGCTTTCAGCACTGCTTTCAGCACTTGCTTTAGCCATCTCGCCAGTAGCATGGTTCCAATGGGGTCCGACAAGGGCTTTTCCAGGCCAGCATATGGTTAATGTTTTAGCCGGAGTAATGGTCGGCCCCCTATGGGCTTCTCTATGCGCGATTATCGTAGGCACTCTACGAATAATGCTTGGATTGGGAACAGTGTTCGCCTATCCCGGTGGAATACCCGGGGGATTGATAGTTGGAATCCTATACGTCTTGCTTAAGAAGAGGTTTGGAAGCGGGAAGGCGATTGTCCTCGCATCCTTAGGCGAGCCGGTTGGTACGGTTCTTATAGGCGGGACTGTTTCATGGTTCATAGTGGACCCTTTTTTCGGCGCGGTTTTGCAGTCAAGGTTTGGCGCGCTGCTGCCTTTCTACCTGGGGTGGGCTTTAAGCTCAGTGAGTGGATGCGCTATTGGAATGTTACTGGCCTTAGAGTTAGACAGGCTTGGTGTTCTTAAGAGTGTCCAGTAGAATCAAAGAGGTTTTAGGAAGAAGAATACTGATTCTTGGAACAATGGGCAGTGGTAAAACAAGGCTTACTGCAGAAATATTAGACAGGCTTCTCGAGAACACTGTCCCTACCGACATTACTGTAATAGACATGTCTCCTACAACAGTGCCTGGAGTCGGAGGCAGGGTTTCCACATACACATCTAACGTTTTTAAAGCCAGATATTTAAAACCGGAGACAGTTAGAGCCCCCAGAATAGAGGGTAAAAATAGGGACGAGGTTCTCAGTTTCGCGGATTTCAACAGAGTAAAGATAGAACCCTTGCTTCAAGAGTTTTTAGCGAGACCAACGCCTGTTCTTATCATTAACGACCTCTCAATCTATTTGCACTCCGGCGATGTTTCTAAAATAGTCGAGTGCTTAGAATTAGCCAATACTGTTGTCGCAAACTCGTACTACAGCGAATCCCTGATGGATGATAAGGGTTCCGGGGTTTCTGAAAGAGAGAAAAAACTGTTAGACATGTTGATGAATAGGTTTGACCATGTTTTAAGAACCGGTTAACCAGGTGGTTATTTTTAAGGTTCGCAAGCCGTAAGTTATTTCTCAGCCTCTTTTCTAACCCTTGTTTCCCCTGTCCTCAGTATCGATATGTGGGTGAAGTCGCTGTCATCCGTGGCTCCATGCCAATGGTTTTCCCCAGCCGGTATGAGGAACACCATGCCTGGAACCGCAGTGACCTCCTCGTTCTCCGTAGCCACAATGCCTTTCCCCTCCAAGATGTAGAGCACCTGGTCTCCAGCATGATTGTGGAAAACATTCCTAACGCCCTTCGGAAAGTGTACGATTGCGACGCTGAGGTCTTTCGAGCCTGTTGCCTCGTTGACGAGGCTCCTGATCCTGACGGTTCCCGTAAAGATTCCCCCGGTAACCTCCTGCTCGGTAACATCACTAATCCTCACAACCTTCAACCTACCCTCATCCAACGATTACTCTAGCTTAAAGAATTAAAAGCATTTCGAACGCTAAAAGCCGGGCGGCTCTGATTCCACCTGGTTGCGCGGCAACGACGCGTATCAACCTTTTTATACTCTGCCAGCGTAAAAGTGTTTTTCATGAGCTGCGTCGAGACTCTGGTCAAGATACCGAGCGCTGGCTTCCAGCTGGCCGGCGTGCTTCATCTCCCCGTTAACGTTTCCAAGCCTAAGCCGGTGCTCTTCCTCCACGGTTTTACAGGCAGTAAGACTGAGGCCGGCCGCCTTTTCACGGATATGGCAAGGGTCCTGTGCTCCGCGGGCTACGCGTCTCTCCGCTTCGACTTTCGCGGCCACGGCGACTCGCCTCTATCCTTCGAAGAGTTCAGGATCTCGACCGCGGTGGAGGATGCGCAGAATGCTGCTAGCCACCTGAAGAGCCTGGGTGAAGTTGATGCTTCACGGCTCGCTGTAATCGGGCTCAGCATGGGCGGCGGCGTAGCCGTCAAGACTGTTGCGGGGCGTGACGATGTCGCAGCCCTCGTCCTCCTCTCCGCTGCTTTCCATTTCCCTGATCTCGTCGTCCTGGTTCCACTGAGGCAGGAGGGTGGCTACGTCTACCTGCGCGAGGGCACGATGAGAATGAAGGCTGAAAACTGGCTGGAG
>JAOAJQ010000081.1 GCA_026414125.1 Thermoproteota archaeon | reverse complement strand
GTTCACCTCTTCCCCGTTGTGCTTCACCGGGGTGCACGGGTTCTCCCTGTTCCACCAGCAATGGAACCTTCCGTATTCAGCAGGTATATCGTCAAACTGCTCGTAGTCCACGTGGAAGTAGAGGATAATCTCATCGTCCTTCTCGTTCTCAACCTCTATCCTAGCCCCGCTTGAGAACGGCATTGGGAAGTAGCAGTTCATTCCTGCGTTGACCCCTCTGCCGGGGCCTCTCACCATGCTTAAGGGGAGTGAGACGAAATGGTTTGCGACACCGTGTCCGACTCCGAAGAAGTCTCCGAGAGGGGTTTCGACGCTAGGATCCTGCTCACCATCCCAGTACATTCGCAACACAGCATCCCTCAGGCAGAGCTTGTTAAGGGAGCTCACTGTAAACCATATGTGTCTTATTATTCCCGCACCTTTGATTTCAGCTATGTTCACTCTTTCGCGCGAACCGATAGTCCAGTAATCCTTGTTCCCACCAGTCTTGTCGAAGGAGGAGATCCTCTTGGTTTTAGCATGAACTATTCTAGGCAGGTTTGAAAGCGGCCCGTTTAAAAACCTCAAACAGTCCATAAGGCAGGTAACAATATTTTCTTTTTAAAGGTTTCCCCAGAAGAATGAAAAATAAATAAAATAATATAATAGAAACGCGTGTTCAAGCTTTCGTTAAAAGACCACTTCCTCGAAAAGCTTCAGAAACCTGTCGACGTCAACGTTCAGGCACACGGATGCGTTTGGAGACCCGTCGGTTAGAACAGTGAAGCCACGCGTATACTCCCCTTTAAGCTCAACCTCAACCCTGGTTTTCTCAACCTTAACAATCTTGTCGTCCACCAGCGTTGCCAAAGCCAGAGGGTCATGTAAAACCGGCTGCCTGAAGCCTGTGCCCCCCGTCCAAGCGTCAAGCATCGCTGAAACAAGCCTGTGCTCAGGCTTCCCGCTAGCCTTTAGTTTCTCAACCATGCTCACTGGCATTACGCATTTCATCGTGACGTCAAGCCCGACTAGAAGCGGGTTTAACCCAGACTTGAGCACCAGGCTCAAAGCCTCAGGGTCGCATTTAACATTGTATTCTGCGCCAGAGCCCTTGAACACCCCCGCCATAGAGGTGAGTCTAACCCTCTTACTGAAACCCTCTTCAAAAAGCAGTGTTAAAGCCACGTTCGTCACTGGGCCGATGCTGACAATGTTAAGCCCGTCTACTTCGCGAGCCTTCTCCACAATAATTTTCCAAGCCGGTGTCTCAAGAATTTTTGAAAAAGCTTCGTCCGCCTTTAAAACCTCTGCTTGACAAGGCTTCCATCCGGGTTTAAACCCCAGGAGGCTCTGGGAAGAGCCCAGGGCCACGGGTTTTTCAATGCCCAGTGTTGACATCAGCTTGGAGGCCAGCTTGGCCCTTGTCTCGACTTCTCCCCAGACGACTGTAACAGCCTCCAGCTCCAGCTCGCTGCACTTCAGCGCGAACAACAGGGCGAAAGCATCATCTATGTCGTCGCCAATGTCAGTATCTAGGATGAGAGGCTTACCCATCTCGGTACACCGGAAGATACGTTTTCCTCATGCTAATAAAGAATTCTTAGCGTGCGCTATAGGTTTATATGAAACGATGTTCAACGCTAGTGTAGTGCCTAGCTCAAAAGCTGCTTTAATACTAGGTTACGTTAGGCTAACCCGTCCTTTAGGCGCGCTTCTAATAGGCTTAGCTACTTTTTTAGGCCAAGTGGTTGCTCTCGAGGGTTTGCCAACTTTGCCTCTTGTTATTTTCCCGTTTTTAGCCTCAGTTTTCATCACTGCTTCATCCTTTGCTTTTAACGATTATTTCGACTTCGAGATCGACAGAGTCAACAAGCCGGATCGACCCATACCTTAAGGGATTGTTTCAAGAAGATCCGCGCTTATTGCAAGCCTAATATTGGCTTTACTAGGGTTTTCATTCGCTTTAACGATGAATATCCAAGCATTTTTAGTTTTTTTCAGTTTCATTCTTACTATCAGTTGTTTACAGCATATATGGAAAGGTTTACGGGCTTCTGTGGAACACAATAGTTGCTTTCTGCGTCTCTACGGCCTTTGTATTCGGAGCTCTTTCAGCAACGGCTTCTATAAGTCATGTAGTTTTTTCGTTTTCCATACTCAGCTTCTTTTCCAACCTTGGCAGGGAAATAGTTCAAAGCATTCATGACATGGAGGGTGACAGGTTGAAGAAAATAAGGAGCGTTGCAATAGTTCACGGCCCGCTGGTTGCCGCCGTCTTAGGATCAGCCTGCTACGCTGTAACCGTTTTTCTAGGGCCATTGCTGTTTCTGAACATTTTTGAAAAAATAGAGCCTTTGCTTCTAATAATAGTTTTGGCTCCGGAAATCGGTTTCCTGGTTTCAACATTTTACCTTTTGAAGAATCCTACGAAAGACAGGGCGTTAAAAACCATAAGGCAAGTAAACCTTTGGATGTTTTTGATCCTAATCGGCTCCATTATAGCTGCAAGCCTTTGAATAGGGTTATTATAATCAGACAATCCTGCTGCTTAATAAAATTGTAACTTTTTAATGTACTTGTCGACATCAAACTTTCTTTTCAAGCCGTTTTCACTCATATACCTGACTTTACCGTAAATCGGTCTCTCTCTCCAAGGACGGTCGTGTTTGCCGAAGCACCATGCTACTCCGGCGAAACTATTCGGATCCCTGCCGTCAAGCTCATACTTATTGTTGAGATATAACGCGATCCGGAAGGCTTCGACAGGGCTTTCAACCCATTCAAGAATCTTCTTAGCCCAATACATCCGCATATACCCGTGCATTTTCCCGGTTTCAACCATTTCCTGTTGAGCCGCGTTCCAGACAGAGTCGTGCGTCTCGCTATTCTCAAGCTCCTCCAAGCTATACTTGTAGGGCCGCGGGTCCTTACGATGCGCCATCAGCGTGTTCTTCGCCCACTCGGGTAGACAGTCGAAAGAATCGTATTCCTCATTATAGAACAAGAAGTTCATGCTTAGCTCTCTCCTAACAATGAGTTCCTCAAGATACGTTTCCTTACCTGGGCTTTCTGTTTTCAAAACCTCTAAAGCTATGTAGACGGGAGAAATCTGTCCGAAATGCAAGTATGGGCTCATGTTTGAAACAAAGTCTACAGTAGGGTTGTTTCTAAGCGTTGGATACTCGTCCAGCTTACTCCTTATGAAAACTCTTAAGTGCTTCTTAGCCTCGCTCGTCCCACCTTTGAAGCTTTCCACCTTCTTCACAGTCCTATCGACATTAAGCTCGTCGAGCAGGCGCCTAGGGTTTTCAAGTTCAACGGATTCGAACTCCATATCTAGAGAATGGATCCGGAGGCTTCTCTCTTTCAAAGGGATCAAGTATTTTCCTAGTATCCTTGTGAGTTTAGGCCTAAGAGTTGCTGCAGAATATTCTTCTTTCGAAGATGCTGTTTCAACTGGAACCACGACGTTAGTTTCAACCTGAATAAAAGGGCAGGATGCTTTCCCAGCTACATATTGATACCATCTCCTCTGAATCCTTAGGTATCCTCTGTCGCTCACAAGGAGGGATGCTTGTCTGGATAATTTGAGAATGCCTTTCTCTGGTGACTGGTTCCAAACTACCAGCTGTATTCCACGTTCCTCAAGAGATTTCTTGGTTTCAAGAAGGCCTTCAAGCATAAACCAATAGCTTCTTTCATTAGCCTCTGGAAAATTGCCTGTAATCCCGAAGAACGCGATGAGAGGCCTGTTTAACTCATTGGCTTTTTCAACAGCGTATTCGAGAGCGTGATTATATTCCGTTCTAGGGGAAGCTTGCATCCAGTATAGTATATAGCTACCGTTCTTCAGGCTCGCCTCGTTAAGCTTTTTTATTCTTTCTCTTTGAATAGACCCGAGTTTAAACCCATGGTCGGCTGACATACAGCCATTCAATAGCTAGTGGAAAACCATTACGCCGGATTAAAAACTTAATCTTCTTCTAATTGCCCTAGAAATTTTATCGAGTTATGGGGAAATTTTTTAGAGCCAGTTTAATTGATTTCAAATACTCGGTCAGCTGGTAGTCACACGTAAGAATAGGACATTAAGCTTTTACGCCATTGAAAGTTTCACGCTTATGGTTCTGCCCTGGAGGACGAGTATTTCATAATCAAGTATGCAACGTACGCTGGCGATAAGGGGTGAACCAAATGTCTGTTAGTTCTGCCATGCTCAGCTATACGGTGTGGAAGGCAAAGCCAATGGTTTCATGAATTACGGCAGGAGACGGATGGTCCTCCGGAGGAAATCAGGAGGTAAACTTGAGCCAGCCTGAATACTCGTGATGAAGAACCCGTTACAGGTTTTCAGAAGCCGTTGTCTCTCTGGTCTCAACTGGCTGCCTAAGATCTATTAAAACCTCGTATACCCCATCCTCCAACCGGTACTTCATAGTGTAGCCGCACTTCCTGAAAAGATGCATCATTCTAGTGTTTTCAACTAGGACCCATGCCTTTAAACCAGTGAAGCCTCTTTCTTTAGCGAGGTCAATAAGATATTTGAGAAGCTCTGTCCCAATCCCCTTACCCTGCCAGTCGTCCCTGACGACGAGAGCTACCTCAGCAAGTTCCGTACCCGGTATTCTGGAGTAGCTGCCTATGCCAACCATGCTTTCAAAACCCTCCTCGCTAACCACGGCCACTAGAACCATCTCGTTCCGGTAGTCGACTATCACGTATGGCCAAACCCTGTCCCAGGGAAAAGATTTCAACGGCCCCAAGTATCTTTTCGTCACACTGTCCTTGGATAGCGCGTAGAACAAGTGTTGCTTCATAGTTGCGTCTGAAGGCTTTATCGGCCTTATCAGCAGCCTAGTGCCATCCTCCAGACTAACGTAACGCTTCAACTCCTCAGGATACTCCACCTCTGGGAAGGGGAGCACCTCCTCCGGAACATACTTGCGAGACTTAGCCCATTCGAGAAGCTGATTCCTAAACTTCGGATGGGCAATACCTATGAGCGCCAGTGCTCTTTCCTTAATCGTCTTCCCGGTTAGGTGTGCAACCCCGTACTCCGTAACAACATAATCCACGTCACCCCTAGTTAGCACTACGCCGGCGCCTTCGCTGAGCACCGGCTTTATTCTTGAAATAGTGCCCTCTTTAGCGGTGGAGGGTATGACGGTTATGGCCTTGCCTCCTTCAGAGAGCCTTGCACCCCTTACGAAGTCCGCTTGCCCCCCTAATCCGCTGTAGAAAACATATCCAAGCGAGTCTGCGCAAACCTGCCCCGTAAGGTCTACTTCCAGAGCCTGGTTTATCGCAACCATCTTCCTGTTCTGGGCGATTACAAGCGGATTGTTGACATAGTTAGACTCGTAGAACTCTACCATTGGATTATTGTCTATGAAGTCGTAGAGACGCCTAGTCCCCATAGCGAAGGAGGCAATTATCTTTCCCCTGTGAAGAGTCTTCTTAGCGCATGTTATGACTCCTGCCTCAACAAGGTCTACAACGCTCTCCGTAAGGAGCTCCGTGTGAATCCCGAGGTCCTTCTTATCCTCAAGTGAACTCAGCACAGCGTCCGGTATGCTTCCTATTCCTATCTGGAGAGTTGACTCGTCCTCAACCAGTTCGGAAACATATCGTGCTATCCTGTCTGAAACAACGTCTCTAGGTGGTTGCGGTGCTTCGAGAATCGGCTCATCGTGTTCAACAACCACGTCTATATTGCTAACATGTATGAAGCTGTCTCCTAGGACGCGCGGCATAAAGCGGTTCACCTGCGCTATCACGAGCCTAGCCTTCTCCGCGGCGGTTTTCGTTATCTCAACCGAGACTCCTAGGCTGCAGAAACCATGCCCGTCTGGCGGAGTCACCTGTATTAGTGCAACGTCTATCGGCACCATTCCCCTCGATATCAGCTTTGGCAAGTCGGAGAGGAAAACAGGAGTGTAGTCAGCCCTCCCCTCGGCAACCGCCTCCCGAGTGTTCACGCCTACGAAGAAAGCGTTTAGACGGAACCTATCTGAGTATACCGGCTTCGCATAGGGTGCGACGCCGAGCGTGTGAACATGAAGTATCTCGTTATCCGCCAAGTGCTTAGCCTTTTCAACAAGCCCGTGCACAAGGTACTGCGGTTCCCCGCAAGCTGAGCCTATGAAAATATGGTCCCCCGTCTTTATAT
>JAOAJQ010000080.1 GCA_026414125.1 Thermoproteota archaeon | reverse complement strand
AAGCATCTGTGTCGAAAAGCCTGATCTCCAAGCCTTCAGCCCCTGTTAATAGCCCACGGCTTTCCGATGCTGCGGTTAGATATTTGAGGACATGGGTTCCCCCGCCGGTTAAAGGATCTTGTCAGCTACATAAGCCTTTTCCCAAGAGGGTTTTAAAAACTTTCTAACCATATGGACTTAAAGCTTATCTCTACCTTCCCAGCAAGAGTATTATATGGAATACTCTGTTCCTCCGCCTCCGCCAGATCAAGTCTATATCTCTACGACTCCAGAAATACCCGGTATGAGAATCGTGAAAAGCCTAGGCATAGTCTTTGGGCAAACAGTCAGGACTAGAGGGGCTCTTGGAAGATTCGTGGCCGGTATAGAGGCAATAGTGGGTGGAAAGTCAGAAGCATATCTTTCTGAAATTGAGAAGGCTAGGATGGAGGCTCTGGAAAACCTGATAAGGAAAGCAACCTCAATTGGTGCTAACGGGGTTGTTGGCGTAGATTTTGAGACCGCGGAAATCCTAGAGGGTTTTATAGTAATCACTGCTGTAGGAACTGCCGTGAAAGTGGAGTAGGGGACGCTACATTGGTTCACGTGAAAATGTTTAAATACTTCTCATAGGTTTTTAACCTATGGTTGTTAAAGCATATGTGTTCATAGTTACGAAACCCGGAACATCAATAGAGGTTTCAAATGAAATTAGGAGGGTTAAGGGTGTTCATTCGGCTGACCCTATCTACGGCAGGTTCGACGTGGTTGCGACTTTGGAAGTCGAGAGTCCCGAGGAATTAACCAGGCTACTCTACGAGGTTATTGAGAAGATTCCAAACATAGTTAGAACAGAAACCTCAATAGTTTTGCAGTGACTTGAAATGATTAGGGCCTTTATCCTGGTTAGAACTAAGCCGGGGACTTCGGAAGAAGTTGTAAGGGCGAGAAGGATTAAGGGTGTTAAACTGGCTAATTCTGTCCTAGGAAGGTATGATGCAGTATTGGTGATAGAATCTAAGAGCCTAGAGGAACTTAGGAAAACCATCTACGAAGTTCTAGAGAAGCTTGAGCACGTGGAGCATACGGAGACCTTAATATCTTTCTCTCCAGATTAATAAACCCTTATAGGAGTGTCAAGCTTGATACTCGAACCTACCTTCTTTTGAAATAACAGTCAGAGAGTTTCCCCCAGAAGATTTTTCACACCTACCTATTACTTGAGCACCCACATGAAATTTTTCGGATATATCTACAACAGTGTCCTCGCATCCTTTCTCAACAATCATCTCTAAACCTATTCCCATGTTGAAGCTACGATACATGTTTCTCAAAGTCTCCCGGCTCTCAGCCTGAATCAGCCTAAATATTGGATCCGGTTCAGGAAGATTGTCCTTCACATACCTTATGTTCCTACCTATTTTCAAACACTTCGTTAACCCTCCTCCAGTATTATGGATTATGGCTTTAACCTTAACTCTTTTTAGGACCTCAAGTATTATTGGCAGGTAGATCCTAGTCGGCGACAATAATGCTTCCCCTATGCTCATGTTAAGCTCATCTACAAACGAATCTATTTTAAAGCGGCCGTAATATCCTTTAGCCTCTGAGCCTATCTCAGGATACTTATTCAAGTATTCTTTCGATAACAGGCAGTGTCTTGCGAGCGTTATCCCGTTACACATTATTCCACTATTCTCCTTCTCATCAAACGTCGACTTTCCCCCGCTTCTCAACCCGACTATAATATCCCCAGGCGAGATCCCCCCGCCGGTTATCACTTTGGAGAGCTCTACTCTGGCCATTACTGTTCCCGAAACGTCGAATGTTCTGACAATGTCAGGCAGGTCAGCTGTCTCGCCGCCGCTGAAAAGAATCTCAACCCTATTCTCCTTAAGTCTTGAAAACACTCTGGAAAACCCTTTAGCCAAGCTTTTAAGCAGCTCCTGCTTAGGAACCTTAAACGGATTTACAGCAACATAATCAGAGAAAGCTGCTGGAACCCCTCCTACACATGCAGCATCGTCAACATTCATAGCAACAACGTCATCAGCCAAGGTTTCAAAAAGCTCCTCCTCACCGGTCTCTTTATAGTAGACATAGGAGACTACAGGCTTGGTTCCAGCTCCATCAGTGTGAAGTACTATCCCCCAGCCAGGGTTTAAAGAATCCTTAACAACAGGTGAAAAAGCTTCAGGAAAAAGGTCATCAGTGATCTTTTTTAGCAACTCCACCCCCTTCTTGCTCACGTCCACACCAAGCTCCTCGTATCTAGAAGTCATCTCAGAAAATATTCATGCGTAGATTTCTTAAAGTTTTAAGCTCTACTCAGAAGCTGTATAAAACCCTTATATCCTCTAAGCATCTCCCGTATTGCAGAAATACCACGAGTACACGCATAATCTTAGAGCCTTTGCATTTTGAAATATACGGTAAAATCTTAAATACACGTTAGATGAATATAAACCGGTTATCGAAGACAGTGAATATGATGGAGAGAGATGGAAAAACTGCTCTAGTCGAGTATACGGAAGTCACTATCCCTCCAAAGCTGGAGGAGAATGAGGAAAAGCTATTGAGGATACTTGAAGCTGAACTTAAAGAAATTAGGAGGAGGAAGGAGCTTGCTATAGGTTATGATGCTTACGCATTCTTATGTGAGAAAGAGAAGAAGCTTGAGGAGGAGATACTTGGGCTCCGTATCCGGCGTGCGATTAGAAGGCAAATGCAAGCCAAACTACTTTGGGAAAAAGAGGAACGTGAAAATAAAAAAACCCTTATTCTTGCGAACCCTTAAGGCATTGCGTTAATCCTCAGTTTCTCATAAAATAGGTTTAGCAGTTTTAACCCTTATAAGCAACGCTTCTTCCAAGGGACTCCATAAACCTGCAGGCTTCCTCATATGTCTGGGGTGTTCCGATGTCGAACCAATATCCATGGAAAACATAGCCGTAAACATACTCCTTTCTGCAAAGCCAGGAGATGAAGTGACCTGGGCTATCCCTATTACCACCCTCTTCCACATATCTCTTGATTTTTACTAACGACTCCCATGGAAACATATAGATAGCAGTAGCTATCATGGTTGAAGCCGGGTTTACAGGCTTCTCCACAAAATCCACTATTCTACCGTCTTCAGCAAGCTTTACGCAGGAATACATTTTAACAAGCTCAATATTGCCAACATCGTACAGCGCTACAACCGGAGCATTCTTACTACGGTAGAAGTCTATGAACTTCGTTAAATCAAGCGAGAAAAGATTGTCACCCGCTATAACTAGGTATTCATCCTGCTTAATGTTGTCAACCAGCATTGCTAGCGACAATATTGTTCCAGGCTTCTCCTCTTCTCGTGTACTTCCCTCAACCTGCAGCCTCGCGTTAACATAGTCCCTAGATTCAAGCCATTCTCTGAAATCCTTTTCAAACTTCTTGTTTACTGTGATGATGACCTCACTCGGGTTTAAAACACTTATTTTTTCCATAGTATAGTCTATTAACGGCCTGTCGCAAACCTTAACAAGGGGCTTCGCCATATGCACTCCAAGATGTTGAAGACGCTTAGCAAAGCCTCCGGCAGGAACTATTACTCTCAAGATTCCTAAGTTTTAGCATTAAAGAGGTTGAAATAAACTTTCTCCCGAATATTAACGTGAGAGTGTTTGAAAACATTTATATTTCAAGGATCTTCTCCTGTGAACACGGATGTGGAAAGCTAAGCATGAATGAGAAAAACATCCTTGTATTCACAATCGATGCTCAAATAACTCCTTCGAATTACTCGGATCTAGTTGACTTCATATATCGGAACTACGTGACTCCTAATTCTAAGCATTTTATGAACGTTGTTAAAAGCACCTTAGAAACAGGCTGTTTCCTCTTCTTTACTGCCGTTGATCCGGATAGGAAATGGTATATTGACGTTCAAATAAGCATTGGAAAACCAATCAACGTTAGAATGGTTTTAAGCAGTAACGAGGTTCCAGGATCGGTCGTAAACTGGTTGAGAAGCAACCTGGTGACTGTAGTCAGGTTTTTCGAAGAACAGCTTAGGAAAACAACCGTCTACTTCACCTGGGTGGAGGGCAAGGAAATAATACCTGAAAGGGTTCTCGAAGCTCGTAAGAATTTTGTCTACCGGATGTTTTCAGAAAGCATGCTTCTCCTTTTTATCTTATTCACCTCGCTTAGCATTATTCTCTTCCTACTCTTGGGATCCTATGCTCCAATAGTACTCGTATTAATGCAGTTCATTCTTATTCTTTTCTCAGACAGGATTATTGGGAGAATGGGAGATTGGCGTATAACTGAGAAAAATCCTCTGATACATGTTTTCCAGTATAATATTCCAGTTTCAGAATACAAGTCTTTTCTAAATAAACATGGCACAGAAATATTCTCGAAGATTAAGAAAGAAATTTACAGCCGAACCCTTGCGCTAGGGAAGCCGATAAACTATGAAATTTGCGCAGAAGTCTTATCCCAATACGGATTAATGTGTAACTCTGAAAAAGCTTCAGCAAAGAGTGTGAACCTGTATGAGATCGTAAAGCAGGCGGCGGAAAAATTTGAGCTTCCAGTGCCCAAGATAGTTGTTTCCAACACGACTCTGCCTAATGCTGCAGCCTCTGGGCCTTGGCCGAGTCGTGGAGTAATCTTGGTTACCACAGGGCTGCTAGTCCAGCTTGAGGAGAAGGAGATATTGAGTGTTATCGGGCATGAGTTCAGCCATCTTAAAGGGAGGGACCCATTGTTTCTCTTCCTCTTAACCTCCATGGAGTATCTTCTAAGGTTTTACGTTTTCTGGCCGCTACTATACTTCTTAGGATACTTCTATCTTATAATTGCTCTTGGAGTCGTCTACTTCATAGCCAAGTTTTTCGAGTCTAAGGCTGATTTAGAGTCTGCTATTAAAATAGGCGAGCCGCAGACTCTTGCCAACGCTTTGAGAAAAATAGGTTTCCGCAGGCTTCAGCTTGAAGCGAGGCGCGGATACGCTATCCAAGAATGGTTGGGTTGGGATCCGCACCCGCCTCTCTACTTCAGAATATATAGACTGGAGAGTCTTAGGGAGCCTAGTGGGATAAGGCATCCCTTGATAAGGTCGATAAAAGACAATATACTCGGCTTCCTAGAAATAATTGGATAGGAAAGACTTGGAAAAGATTATAAGATTATTTTGGAGGATATGCTTGTGAAACCTGGTTTACTCTGCATCCCGTGCACTGTAAACGCTGCTTTAGACATAGCGTCTAAAGCTACTGACGATCCGAATGTAATTAAGAAAATACTTTTAGAAGTCTTAAAGTGGCTTCCAGAGGCTTTTGAAAAGGATGCTTCGCCAAACATCCTTCACTCGGAAGTATGCAGGGTTACTCAGAAACTAACTGGAGTAAGAGACCCGTTTAAACATGTTAAGACTGTTTCGAACGAAACTGCCCTAAAAGTATATCCCAGCCTATGCGAAACAGTCAAGTCAATCAGGGACAATGTTGAAGCACTGAGATTTTGTCTCAAAGCAGCCATAATTGGAAACATGATGGATTTTGAAGTCCACGGGCATCGCTTCAGCCTTGAAAGCCTAGAATCACGGTTTAAAAACTATTTGAAGGAACCTTTAGTTATCGATGACGTTGATAAACTATGTGAAGAAATCACCAGGGCGAAGAAAATTCTTTACCTAGCAGACAATGCTGGGGAAATAGTTTTCGATAAGCTTGTAGCAAAATGTCTAAAGGAAAGATGGGGGTGTGCTGTTACGATGGTTGTTAAAGGTGGGCCTGTTTTGAACGATGCTACTCTTGAGGATGCAGAGCATATTAGGCTTGGGGAGGCTTGTGACAAAACCATTACCACAGGCGACGATACTATCGGGATTGTTATGAGCAAGGTTTCGGAGGAGTTTAAGCAAACCCTAAATGATTCCGACATAGTGATATCTAAAGGTCAGGGAAACTTTGAGTCTCTCACCGGGCTTGAAAAGAATATTGGAAAACCTGTTTGCTACATTCTGAGAGTTAAATGTGAAGTCGTCGGCAGAAACCTCGGTGTCCCAAAGGATTCCAACGTGGTTAAGCTTATAAGGTTTCAGAAGTTTCGAAAAGTTTATTAAGTTTCACTGTTCAAATTTTACTTATGAAGAAGGGGATAAATCTTTGGAGCATTGAATGGCCCAACATTCTTGGGGAGATCGATAATAAGAAACTTGCCAGAAAGCTTTACGA
>JAOAJQ010000007.1:1334-18313 GCA_026414125.1 Thermoproteota archaeon | reverse complement strand
GCCCTCGATAGGCATCAGTGTAAGAGTGTTCCTCACACCCTCAATCTTCCTAATATACTTGCTTATGAACTCCTTAAGCTTCTCACTGTTCTCAGCTTCAACCTTGGTAATAATATCGTAAACACCGAAAACAATCCAGGATTCAACAACCCCAGGAGTCTCCTTAAGCCTGTTCAGAACATCGTTCTCCGTCCCTATCTCAACATTCATCAAAACATACGCGTGAGCCATCTCTCATCTGAAGATTAAACCCCCTAACTCCTTAATAAAACCTTCCCCACCCCTAGCCCTTCTTAAGCATAACTAGATTTAAACAATCATAAAAACAGCGATAAAACGAGACACTAAAAACAGCAGAAACAAACCGTAATCCTTCTCCCATACAACATTAAAAACAACCCTAAAGCCAGCGGAACCCGCCGACATGAAAAAACCTTAAAAATCCACCATAAGGGAAAAACACGGGGAAACTGGGGCCATAGTCTAACCAGGCAGGACGGCGGGCTCCAGCCAGATGTAACACAAGGATCCCGGCGAGGGAGATGAGGAAAGGTTGGAGCTGGGAATGCGAGAGAGACCCGTGAATGGGCGTTCAAATCGCCCTGGCCCCATTCCCTTAAAAACTGGGTAAACTATTGCGTATGAAACTGTCTTACTGAGGCCGCGGCAACTCAACAATAGAATCTGATGCATCAAAATATAAAAATCCCAATAATATGTTACCTGCGTCCCCTTGGGTGCTGAAAATTGCCTGCTACCTACCGTTATTCAATTGCTTAAGGTCACGCTGTAAGCATATAATGTCACGGAAAATATTAGGGGGAGAAGCCAAACATGGGTTCCGACTGGCTTGGCAGTACCTTGTTCACCAACTTCTTCCCATCCCTGCTACGGCCAGCAGGGATATGTTCCTGCATCCAGATATGACCCACCTGTGTGATAAACATGGGCAGATGCGAGCTCTATAAGGCCTAATGAATCTTAGCTAAAGCAGTTCGTAATGGATTGAATCGTGTTTTATCGCTGAACAGGATTATTCGGCAATTCGATAAATCGGGTTTTTTCTACAGGCCGGGCTTGCTAAGATTAGTTTTAATGCTTCGAGTAGGTCTCAGTAGGTACCGTCTTATTCTGAGTAGTTTATTCTCGTGCCTACTTTCTCCCCGGAGGCTGCTCTAATGATGTTTTCAGGGTCGGAACCGTTTACGATTACGACAGGTATTCTTGATCTTTCAAGTATTGAAAGGGAAACCTGGTCTAGAAGCCTATATTCCCCTGGTTTCGACTCACCCTGGCTAAGTATTTTCCTGAGCATTCTCATGCTTACTTCTCTAAGAAGTTTCGCATTCGGATTTTTATCAGGATCCGAGTCGTAGACACCGTCGACATCAGTAGTCTTTATCAGAAGATCAGCTTTCAGCCTCTCAGCTATGAGCGCAGCTACAGCGTCTGTTGACTGCGCCGGCGTGAAGCCTCCTCCGACAATTATTTTATCCCCAGCGGCGTCCAGCTGTTTCTCAAGTTCTTCGAAGCTGCTTACAATATTTCTGCTCGCGGCTTCTCCAAACGATATAGATAGTAGGAGAGCGTTCAGCCGGGTGACCATTATGCCGACCTCGTCGCAAGTAGCGTGGTCCGCCCCGAGGCTTCTAGCAGCCTTTATGTAGGTTCTGCTGGGCTCACCGCCGCCAACTACGACGACCAGCCTGTGACCAGCGTTGTGCAGCCTCAGTATTGCGTCCGCTGTCCCGCGTATCTTCTCCAAGTCTATCGAGTGACCCTTAAAGAGAGCATGCCCTATTTTCAACACAATCCTCATTTCTCTCTTACTCCCATAGGGAGTGAAATATTAATATATGGGGGCTGGCGAGGTCTCCCCGGAGAACCGTGTTTTGAGTGAAAAAACGCTTGCAACCTCGGTGAAAGAGTATATTTCGAGGAGGACTCTTAGAGAGCTCTCTGAAAAAAGAGGCCGTGGGACAGAGTTGATCAGCCTCTACATACCTCCTGGGAGACGGATAAGCGAGGTTATGACGAACCTGAGGGAGGAGTATGGGAAGGCGTCTAACATTAAGTCTAGAACAACGCGGAAGAATGTTCAGGATGCTATAGTTAAGGTTCAGCAGAGGCTTAAGCTTTACGACGAAGCTCCTGAAAACGGGCTCGTTATATTTTGTGGGGCAATCCCAGGGGAGACTCCTGGCTCGGAGAATATTGAGATTCACGTGATAGAGCCTCCTGAGAAAATAACCCTCTCATACTATGGCTGCGACGACAAGTTTTACGTTGAGCCTCTTAAAGAGATGCTTGAGAAGAAGGATAAGTATCTAATCCTGTCCATTGATAATTCTGAGGCGACGATCGCACTTGCAACAGGCAGGAATATTGATGTGAAAGACGAGTTGACCTCCGGAGTCCCAGGTAAGACGAGCAAGGGAGGCCAGTCGGCCAGAAGGTTTGAAAGACTGAGGGAGATGGAGCTCAACGATTTCTACAGGCGTGTGGCTGAGCGTCTGAACGAAATTTACCTTCAAAACACTGATGTTAAAGGGCTGATAGTGGGAGGACCTGGGCCAACGAAGGAAATGTTTCTGGAGAAGGATTTCATACACTACGAGCTTAGGAAAAAAATACTGGCTGTGGTTGACACCTCCTACACGGGTCACCAAGGAATAAAGGAGATACTGGGGAAAGCGTCTGAAAAGCTTCAGGAGCTCGACTTGATAAAGGAGAGGAACCTTGTTGGTAGCTTCCTTAAGCTTGTTAGCACCGAGCCGGACAGAGTTGTCTATGGTCTTAAAGAGGTTGAGAATGCGGTTCAAAGTGGGAAGGTTAGGCTCATACTTTTCTCAGAGTCCCTCGACATATTCATGGTTAAGATTAAATGTGGCAGATGCGACTACGAGACTGTTGAGCAACACCCGTTCCAAGAGCTGATCACGCTTCCAGCGAAAATATCCTCGACGCCATGCCCAAAATGTGGCTTAACAAGCCTTTATGTCGCTGAGAAGGAGAGCCTACTCGACCGTTTCATTGAAACAGCCTCTCAGAAAAACGTCCAGCTGGAACTAATATCTACAGCCACCGAGGAGGGGATGATGCTCTACAAGGGCTTTGGAGGAGTAGTAGGCATACTCAAGTAGCATGCATATGTTAAGCCACCTATACCACCGATCACAATTCAATTACATCATATTTATCATTCATTCTGACATTCTCCAAAAGAAACATGCTGATAAACTTACAGACTGTCACGATTATAAACATTAAGTTTATGTTGGCACGCTAGCTTACTTAAATCTAGAGTTCTCCTATAGGGCAGTTTTGCGACATGAAAAGTATTCATGTTTAGATTATAACATTCAGAGATAAAAGAACAATTGAGCGTGAGCTAGGGTGCGTCTGTCTCGCGATTGCCAAGCGTGGAAAAAACTTTATAATATATACTATAGATCCTGCTGGAGGAAAGACTGAAAATTCATAGGGATAGAGGGTCATTTATATTGGAACAAGTCGGGTCTGAAAGTAGCAATTTGTTGCTGTTCTTTTTTGATTGCCTTTGGTCTTGGTTCTTCTGGTTTTTGCAAATGTGGGGGTTAAACCTTTACGTAGCACCTTTCGGTCCATTCATAGCAGCTTTTTTTACTTACGTTTAGGAATGAGGGAAAGACATAGGTTAAAGAATTATTTAAAAAGGGTTTTGATCCTAGAATTAGAAATATATGTATGTCCCGATTTTCTTATTGATGCCTGTTATTGCAGGCTTTTCTCTCTTCGGGGCATGGTTGAGCGAAGGAACAATTCCTGAACTGGTTGCATTATCTAAGCCTTGGCTGGTTTTGTGGAATTTTGCCTACATATTTTTTCTCGGAGGGCCGTTTCAGGAAGAGTTCGGCTGGAGAGGCTATGCGCTTCCTCGGCTTCAAATAAGCTACTCAGCTCTCGTCTCCAGTGTAACGCTTTGAATAATATGGGCTTTTTGGCATTTACCTTTAAACTTTATGGCTCAATCTCCAGGTCCTCAATACGAAGCAGCTATTGGAATGTTTCTAGGCTCAATCATCACTATGGCTTTCATGTCGATGCTGTTCACTTGGATTTACAATAACACTGGCGGAAGCGTTTTTGCCGCTTTACTATTCCACCCAATGGTGAACCTGTCGACATATGTTGTGTTCCCAGTCTTTGAGACACAAACCGGGCCTCTATATTACTTGATTTCAATGATAACGGTTGCCATAATCATCTTGGCAGTATTTGGAGCAAAAAGAATGGTTCGAGGGGGAAAATAGTTTCCTAAAACCAAAAACTAGGACATGTTAGCGTTCACTACCCCTAAACTCAGGAAACACCTAATAGATTATCTTAGGAGGATGGATTTCTTCCAAGAAGATGAAAGCTAATTAAGGGTCGTGCGCAAAAGATTTATTTGCCTTCAAAATCCCCTACACTCGAGCCCTGGTGGTGTAAAGGTTAGCATTGGAGGCTGTCACCCTCCCGACCCGGGTTCGAAAGTACGAAAAGTGCCGATAATCCCGGCCAGGGCGTTCTTACTGCAATTAGGCACAGGTTAACAGATCATTCGTATTTAAAAGGGAAACACGGCATCATATAATTCTCTTGGGAAAACGCGTTCTTCGAGTTCAGACTTGCTAGAATTAGAGTGAGGCTGCAAGTCTGTCCAGAATGTTCTCTAAGTATTTAGCTAGGTTTTCAGGGAGGCCTGTTAGCTCGACGCTTAGGAATCCTCTCACTATTATTGACCTGGCTTCTTCCTCTGTGAATCCTCTCGCCATAAGGTATATGAGCTCTTCTTCGGCTATTCTGCCTATGGCTGCCTCATGGGTCAGTTGAACATCCTGCACCCTTGCCTCCAGCTCAGGTATCGCGTCTATCCTAGACTCGTTTGACAGTAATAGTCCTCTGCACTCCACATGCCCCTTGACGCTTGGAGCCCTGCCTACGACCCTGGCTCTAGCAATGGTTACGCTCTTATCAAAGCCTATTGTTCTAGAAATTATTTCGCCTGAGCATGCTGGAGCGCCCAGTTCCATGGTGCCGCCCACGTCAATGTGGGATGTTCCCCTGCCTATTATTATGGATGACAGGTGGGCTCTGCTCCCCTTCCCGTTTAGATGGGTTGTGGGGTGTGTTTGGAGAGAGGATACTGGCGAAGTGTTTACGTAGTGGCTTATGAAGACACCGTCCTCCTCGACGTGTGCGACTGTTCTAGGCCTGACGTGAATGGCTTTACCCCAGCTGTGTATCATTGTGAAAGTTAGGGTGCCGCCTTTCTTCACGTAGAACTCTGATATTCCGATGTGGAGGCCAGCCTCCTCCCGCATGGCGGCGCACCCGGTTATCACGTGCAGCTTAGAGTTCTCGCCAACCACAACTATGTTGTGCGGAGCCTGAATCAAGCCCGGCGTCCTTAAGAGGAGGCAGGCTTGCACGGGTGTTTCAACGTTAACCCCGTTTTCAACCTTTATGAAGTATCCTTCTTTCTCCCCTAGGAAGGCTGTGGCAGTATACTTGTCAGTGTCGACTGACACGGCTTTCCAATAGTAGTCTAGGTTTTCAGAGTCTTTAAGAGCCTCGCTCAACGGCTTAACAGTTAGCCCGCTCTGCCTGGCGGAGGTATATACTGCCCTGTTATCCACCTGGTAGTAGCTTCCAGACCTGTTCCTCTCCCTGAGGTCTATTCCTACGGATTCCAGAATCCTCTCGGAGCCTTCAACCCCTGTTGCAAAGCCTGTTTCAAGCTTGAAAACTGAAAGATTCAGGTCTAACCCGTGTGGAGCCGGTTTCTTCAACGCGTCTTCAGCCTTCGGCTTAAGAAGCCTCCTAGCCTCCTCCAGCTTCACCGCTTAGCCCTCCTGCAGTTCACACATGCTTCGAAGCCGTGCTCCATAATGTTTGAAACCATTTCCCCAGCGTCTCCGCTGCACACTATGCGTCCGTCGATCATAACGTGTGCTTCAGAAGCCTTGACGTGTTTAGCAATATAACCCGTGTGTGTTATCAGTATTGCCGCCCTCCCGTTTGAAGACAGGTAGCGGGATATTGCTGAACCCATGAGTGCAAGATTCTCCACGTCGACGCCGGAGTCAGGCTCGTCCAGAAGCAGGAGGCGAGGATTTTGAACAAGGGTTAGCATTAGCTCAGCCCTCTTAGCTTCTCCACCGCTGAAGCCCACGTTGAAATCCTTGTCTAATAGACTCTCCATCCTCAGGAGCCTCGAATACTCTTCAAGAACCCTTTCAGCCTCATCCCTCGGAAGGCCTCTTTTCTCAAGGATTCTTAACGCTAGACCCCTGAGCCTGACGCCTTTCAGCCTCGGCGGGAACTGGAAGCCTAGGCCTAGGCCAAGCCTAACCCTCTCCTCCATCGTTAAGCCGACCAGCTCTCTCCCGTCGAAGAGTAGGGATCCTGAAACCACTCTGCACCTTTTATCTCCAACTATCGCGTGGAGCAGTGTGGATTTTCCTGAGCCATTGGGCCCCATGAGGAGGGCTAGATCTCCACGGTTAACTTGAAGATCTATCCCTTTAATCACGGTTTTTCCTCCGAGTTCTACAACGAGGTTTTTCAAATAAAGCATTTATATTACACGCTTATTTTTTCCGCCTGAAGCCGGTTTAAAAAGGTTTAGCCTCAGAGTAACTCTGAGAAGTCATTATTTCTCCTGCAAATACCTTATCTTCATAGGCTAGAGAGTAAGACCCCTGCTAGAAGAAAAACTTTATCTTGAGACGCTTGACGCTTTAAAAACAATTGATTAGAGTGATGGAGGTATTTAGAACCCTGGGAGAAGTGTACGATAGACATGAGAAAACCCTAGTGCAACCCAGGGCCCTCCATACTGTTTAGACCTAGCGAGGAGGCTGGTTTAAAATGAGTTTTGCAAAAGGTAAAAGAGTTTTCGAAGAATACGGTTACGTTTTAGACTTCTTAGAGGAGGGCAGGGTTTTAAGCAGGGTCGGCAGGCCCGTACACACGCCCTATGCGCAGCTTCTCGGTGAGAACTATTTCACCCTGCTGGAGGTTTCCCTGTTTCCTCATGTAAGGCTAGGTCTTAAGGAAAGGGTTTTCATAGGCAAGGGAGATAGGCCCCAGGTTAAGAACGTGCTTGGGCGAGTAAGGTATAGTGAGCTGACTCCTCAAGCCAGGTATATGCTTCCAGAGGTTGCGGAATTCATAATCGTTAGAAACGAGCCTAGGTTTATAGATATTTTAAACAATCTCCAATCCATCTCGCCGAAAATGCATGCGATGGAGCTTCTTCCAAGCATCGGTAAGATGAACGCGAAAAAGATTCTTGAGGAGAGAGCTAGGAAGCCTTTCACATCTTTCGAAGATTTTGCGAGCAGGACTGGAGTGCAGGGGATTGCAAGGCTCATGGCGCAGAGGGTTGTGGAGGAGCTTTCCACCGAGGTTAAATACCGTATTTTCACTAGGGACTAGAAGGCCCTCTAAATATTTTGAAAAGAATGATCTTTTCGAAAAAGAAGCTCCTGCACGAGGCTTCTTCAACCATGAATCCTTTCTCCTCCAGAGTCCTCTTCAAGCCGTCTAAATCTGAAAGGCTTGACTGCACGAGGAACAGCATGCAAGTGTCAGACATTAAGGGGAGCACGTTTTCCAAAAGCCTTCTCGAGAAGGACGCGTCTTTCCCAGCGGCCCATGACAGATGCTCGCTGGAAGATTGCTCAACCGGAAGATAGGGAGGATTACTCACCACTATGTCGAATCCAACCCCGTCTCTGAATGCTGCTGCAAGATCCCCGTTTACAACATGTACAACTCCCTGAAGCCTGTTTCTTTTGAAATTTGTTAAAGTGTTTCTACAGGCTTCCATGCTAATGTCCACTGCAACCACCTCAATGTTTCTACATGCAAGAGCCAGCGAAACTATGCCGCTCCCGCAGCCTATTTCCAGAATCCTCTTGGCCTCAACTTTTTCGACAGCGTCTAGAACCATGTAGGAATCCTCTGAAGGAGGATACACGTCGGGGTATACTGTAATCCTTAAGCCGTTGACAACTATCTCGTCCGTAGCTCAACCACATCCCTGTCTACAAGCTTGAAGGAAGAGCCTACTCTCAACGGCTTAGAGGGGAAGCCGCCCCTCCATAGTCTGGCATACTTCAGGTTTTCGGAAAGATCCCTATGGATTTTGGAAGCAAGCTCTTGGACAGTGGTTTCCTCGTCTACGAGCATCGGCCTACTGGAGGGTGAAACAGCGGAAGGAGGCTTCAAATAAACTCGGATAAGCCCTGAGGCTTTGAAAACAGTTTTCAAAACATCGTTCTTCAAGAGCCTCTCCAAGCTAACTATAGAGTCCTCAGGAATGCCTAATTGATCGGCAAGTAATCCCCCTCTATGGTTTTTCACTATTATTAGAAAGTTTTTCCTCTGCAAACCCTTTATCGAGCTCTCAAGAGTGTAGAAAGATGTGAACTCAGAGAGATGTATGATTCCGCTTTCCACGCCTTTTTCCTTCAAAAAACTTTTAACCTCTTCTTCAGACAAGAATCGTGACTTGTTTAACACTGTTATCCCGCCTGTTCCCAAACTTTTGAAGACTGCTACAGATTTTTTGGATGCAACATAGATGCCGAATCTCCTGAGCATTTCTTTAACCAGGTTAAACTCTTCAGAAAGACTCTCAATGCTCAAGAGTATCATTATTAAATCCGATTTTAAGAGTATTGTCTGAATAAGCGAGTATTTCTGGCTGCCCACCATAGACGGTGATAGAGGTATGAAGCTTAGGACAATATCCTCAAAACCAATGCTCAAAGGTTTAAGCTCGTTTAGAGATTCCAGGATAAGGTTTTCATCAAACAATTTTATGCAGACTAGAAACTCACGGAGCAGCTTTTTATCCTCAGCCAGTATTGCTGCCAATATGGTTGTCTCGCCTTTTTCGAATTCTGCAGGTCTAGTGCTACGCCTCTTTCTTTCAGCAGTAATTTCGTCTTGAAGCCGGGATATTTGACGTTTAACTTGAGCCCTAAGCTTCTCAGTTCCCTTGTGCTCAGGTATCATTGACAGGAATATTCTCAGGTTCTCAAGCTTCTCCTCCTTGCTCTTGGAAGCAACAACCTTCTTGTACTGCGCCTCAGCTTGCGGAGGAAGATTGGTCACCATTCTCTTCTAAACAGTGCAATAACACTGCTGCAACCGTTTTAAAAAGCTATCTTTCCCCCTGATTCTTTTTCAACGCCTCTACGCCCAGCCTTATTTTTCTAAGAAGCCAGAGAATACTGCCAGCCTCTTTTGCAGAGGGAGCTGAACGCCCAATAACGTTCCTTACAGACCTGAGGACAACGTTCTTCTTAACCTCAGGCAGATTTAAGGTGGAGAAAATATTCTGCGTCTCGACATAAATCCTGTTTAATATCTCCCTGCTGGCTGGCCTTCTTAAAGACTTTACCCTTGCCGCCGAGCCCATATAAACCTCGTACATCAGTATTGAGGCGGAGACAGCGAGGTTCATCACACTGTATTCGCTTGAAGCAGGTATGTGAACAACATAGTCTAGCTGCGAGAGCTCCTCGTTTTTAAGCCCAATGTCTTCCCTGCCGAAAACTAGTAATATCCTTCCCTCTAATGGTCTGCAGAGTTCAACCATCTCCCTTGGGGAAACATACTGGCGTAAAACGCTTTTAGAAGCTTTTCTGCCGGAGGTTCCTATGCTTACTGAAGGTTTCAGCTCACCCAGTGCCTGTGGGAGATCCTCGTAAACCAGCTGGTTTTCAATGATTGCTGCACCATGAGCAGCATAAAGCTTCGAAGATTCTAAAACCTCTTTTTCAGGAGAGACCAAAACCAGCCTCTTGAAGGAGAAGTTCATCATCGTCCTTGCGATGAGCCCCACGTTCACCGGGTATTTCGGCCCGACCAGTACGATGTAGTATTTCTCGCCTATTTCCAAGATTCAGGTATTTCCTCCACCACCGCCTTTTATTTTCTATTGAGGAGAAGCTTTTTAAACCGGCCTGCTGGAAGACAGCTGAAGGTCAGGATAAAAGTTGAAGCAGATGCCTTACACTAGGAAGGAATACATATCTAGAATACCCCAGGTTAGGGTGAGTAAGTTTAAACTGGGTAAGGCTGAGGATTTTGAAGCTGTCTTCCGGCTCAGGGTTAAGAAACCAGCCTTGATAAAGCAGGAGGCTCTTGAAGCAGCCCGTGTCGCTGCTAACAAGATTCTTGAGACAGAGCTGGGTGAGGCCGGTTATGTTCTCAGGCTGATTCCATACCCTCATGTTGTTTTAAGAGAGCACAAGATGCTGACTATGGCTGGTGCGGATAGGCTTAGCAAGGGTATGAAGAAGGCCTATGGGAAGCCTACTACGCTCGCCGCGAAAATAGAGGCGGGTGAACCAATTATGGAGGTTTTCTCAAGCCTTCAACATGAAAACACTGTTAAGAAAAGCCTTAAGACAGCATCCTCTAAAATTCCTGTTGAAACTTTTATCGAGAAAGAAGTTATGAAGGGAGAGGGCGGGATTGATGAAGGAGAGCCCGAGTAAACTCGTCCTCGTCGGAGAGCCTCTTGCAACCTTAGAGGAGTTTTTCCCGGGAGACGGGACCTTTGAGAAAGACGGGGTAATATATTCGAGCAGGATTGGAAGAATAAGTGTTGATAAAAACAGACGTGCGTTAGAGGTTGTTGAGCTTAAGCCTCTTCTCATGCCTAAACCCGGTTTCAAGATAATCGGGAGCGTGACAGGCTTTTCAAGCCACTATGCTAATGTTAGAATATTCTACGTGAATGGAAATAGGCTGAGCTACGAGTACACTGGGCTCATAGGCAGGGAGAGCTTTGGAAGAAGCTATCCTCGTTTCAGAACTGGAAACCTGAGAAACTATGTTAGGGAGAACGATCTTATTTACGGTGAAGTAATGTCGACTGTTAACGTGAATCTGATAGATCTGTCAGTCAAGGAGTACGGTGTGGTCAAGGCCTATTGTAGCAATTGCGGAACCCCCTTGGTGCTTTTTAAGAAATACTTGACCTGCCCCTCCTGCAGGTCAAGAGAGAACAGGAAGCTCAGTGTTTTCTACGATGAGCCTATTGAAAGGCTGGTGGCTAGAGTATGAGAGTAGTTTATAGAAGGGTTGGAAGAGGTAGCATAGAGCTGGAGGTATATGGGGAGACCAATACTGTGCTGAACCTTTTGACGAGTTATTTAAACACGAAGCTGAGTGAAGGATACTCTGCTTATCGGATGGAGCACCCCCTTAAGCAGGATGCTACGCTTTACGTAAATGCTGGAGGAGGGGATGCTAAGGAGCTTCTTTTAGAGGTAATCAGGGGATTGATTGAAGACTTGGAGTCTCTAAGGGGGAAGCTCGACAAGGCTGCTGGAAAAGCCTAGTCTTAAGCATATCAGTAACATTTATAATGAGGCAGCTCACCCAATTAGAACCCCTATGCAGATAAGGTTCTGTCCAAAATGTGGCACTAAGCTTCAGATAAAAAGAGGTAAGGATAGCCTGCTGTACTCTTGCCCTAAATGCGGCTACGAGGAGCGTGCACATGTTGTTGAGAGAAGCGTTGAGACGGCGAGAAGGGACGGTGCTGTAAAAGTGGTGAGGAAGACCACGGATCTTAACCCGTTGCCTATTACTATTGTTGCATGTCCAAAGTGCAAGAATAAAGAGGCATACTGGTGGATAACGCAGACTAGAGGTGCAGATGAAAGCGCAACCCAGTTTTTCAAATGCACCAAATGCGGTTATACTTGGAGAGAGTATTCTTAGGAAGATTAGGATTTCTCCATTCTAGGTGCGATGAAGAAGGTTACCGTGCTATTCGGCACTTCCTCTATATTCTGTGCTATCTTCATAGGAAGATCCGTGTCGAACTCCAGCTTCATGTTTTCGCCGAAGAGCAGGGAGGAAACTATGCTGCCAAGCCTTTTAAGATCGTAAGATGCTTTAGAACCCTCTTTTAAAACAGGGTTTATGAGATTCCCCTCTTCAGCCTTAAGAATAACCTGGTACTCTGAGATTTCCCCTCTTGCAGAGAGCACGACAGCATTGTTCTCCACGCTTATTGAAACGTAGTCTGAAATATGTTTTCCGCTGTCAAGCAGATGTTTTATCGTCGATACTTTTGTCTCAAAAGAGTTTCCGAGAGAAACCTTTGGGAGAGGAAGATCCTTATCCTCAGAGAAGAAAACAGGGATTGTGAAGATCCTTGTGAAATCGTTGCTAACTTTAAAGCTTACCCTGTCTTCCGTGAAAGATATCTCCAGCCTTTCAGACTTAGCCTCAAACTTAAGAAGGTTCAGCACGTCGCTTAAACGTATGTTCGCCTTAAGAGGTTTCTTGAATTCAAATGTTTCGAAAGCCTCTTTCGAAAGCACTAAGTCAATCATCGACACTTCCGCCAAGTCGAGAGCCCTTATGGAGAAACCCTCGTCGCTTATCTTAACCGGCGCCTCATCTATCAGAGAGGCTGTTGCCTTAAAAGCCTTGCGAATAATCCTGGCGTCGTTTATCACGAGTCTTGCAAGGATGTTTAGAGACGACATGACTGTTCATTATAGCTTAGAGGACTCCTTATATAGCTTGCTTCGGAGAAGCTTCCTTAATGTTAATAAAGTTTCGTAGGCAGACGATATTGAAGAAGGCTTTGAAAAATGACGGGTGAGAATATCCTTATGGCCGCGAGATACCCGTTTCTACCGGAGGCTAGAGAATTCATATCTAGAAACATTGATCTGTCGCTGGAAAGCCTGGAGAAAACAGGTTCCGAAGCAGCCTTGAAAAGGGCTGTTGAAAGGGTTAAAAACGCGCTCATTTTCAAGGAGGTTAAGGTAACCGCGTTAGACGAGTTGAACTATGTAAGGGAAATGCTGTCCTTCCCTATAGCTATCATACTTGTTTCAATGATTATGAACGAGTATATAAGGAGGATGTATGCTCTTGGAGAGAGCAGAGGCGCCTACAGGAGGATGCTGAACGAGAGTGATGAGACACTGCTCTACATTGGAGAAAAAATGGGGATAAGAGGAGTTCCGGATAATGAGAATACGATAAGGGTAAAGATACCGACCTATTTGAAGCTTGCATACTCTTTTCATGCGCCCCATTGGAAGCTTGTAAACAGAGCTGTGAATAATGGTTATGTCTTGATGGGGAAAACAGAGTATGCGAGGCTTATCCAAGTTGAAGTGAATAATTATGTTTATGAAAAGACTCTTGAGCCTGTTCCGGCTGAAGCCGTGCCCAACAGCTTTAAGAGGGCAGTTGAAGAAATAATTGAAGTATGGAATAGGCTTGAAACAGGTAAAGCCAGCCGCATCCCCTTAAGGGAGAGAGAGGACACGCCTCCATGCATCGACAGGATAATTAAGAGAATGGAGAACGGCGAGAATGCTTCACACTTCGAGAGGCTGGTTGTAGCAACTTTCATGATCGCTAGAAACAGGAGTGTTGGCGAGATAATTGAATTCTTTTCGAAACAGCCCGACTACAAGTATAGTGTTACTAAATATCAAGTTGAGCACTTGGCTGGCATTCGAGGAGGAGGTAAAAAATACTCTGTGCCCAGTTGCAGGACAATACTCACTAACGGGCTCTGTTATCCCGATGAGTACTGCAAAGGGATTAATCATCCTTTAAGATATGGTGAGAGGAATGCTGCAGGCGAGCCTAGAGTTTCTTAAGAGAGAATTCTTCAAATACTACTATGAGAACATCAGTAGACTAGTACCGCCGGAGCCGATAAGAAACAGGGAGTTTGGTTTCTTCCTAGAGAAAGGAAGGGGTATGTTTAGACACAAATGTTTCAACAGCCTTAGGGATTTTCACGAGTTCATTCTGAATGAAATACCTCTCGACATCTATGTTTCAGCCGCAAACTATGAGGACCCGGGTAATAGGAATATGTCTGAGAAAAAACTTGTTAATGCAGAGCTTTTCTTCGACATAGATGCAGAGTCAGTTGCCATTGTTAGTGAAGAGGAACCTGCTTGGATCTGTCAGAAATGCGGTCAGCACAGCATAGGGTTGAGAGACGGATGCCCCTCGTGCGGTTCTCCAACAGAACTGGTCAGGCTTGTTAGTGAAAGACAGTTGAAGGAAGCCCTTAGGGAAACTGAAAAGCTGATTCGTGTTTTGACGGAAGATTTTGGAATAGCTCCTGAGAACATGCGTGTCTTCTACAGTGGAAACAGAGGGTACCACGTGCATGTAAATCAAGAAGATTTTCTAAACGTAACTGGAGAAGGCAGGAGAGAGATTGTAGACTACCTTTTGATTCAAGGATTGGATGAGAAAGAGCTGCTTATTTTTTTAAAGAGGGGAATGAGCATTGGAAGCGTAAGCTTAAAGGGAGTTAAGAGAAGAATATATGCTAGGGTTGTTGAAAAAGCTGGATCTGTGGAGAAACTTAGAGCTAGCAGGAGGGAAACAGTTTTAAAAATGCTTGAGAATGTTGTCGAAGAGCTTAAGGTGAGGATCGATCCTGTTGTAACCATCGACATGCACAGGTTGATGAGGATGCCTGAAAGCATTAACAGTAGCAGCGGCATGGTGAAGAGGAGAATCCGTCTTGAGGATTTACCGTCCTTCAACCCCTTAGAGGAGGCGATTGCTTTTGGCGATGAGGAAACCTGTTTAAAAGTGAAGATAGCGCCCAGGTTCAGCCTAAGGGGGAGAACCTTCGGGCCCTTTAAGGATGAAGAAGTTGAACTGCCTGCTTACGCTGCCGTATACCTTATATGCAAAGGGCTGGGAGAATATGCCGGAAGATAGCATCGTTTTAAAAAAGCTAGTAGAATCTTGGAGGATAAACAGGGAGAAGCAGGATTACTCAAGCCTCGATATTGAGTCCTTAACGGAACTGCTGTCGTTAATAAGAAGCGAGCTTCAACTGGTAGATAAGACTTCCATCAAGAGAGGAGTCTTGGAATGGTATTATGAGGCTGTTAAAAGCATTCTCGAAGACACTGTTAAAACGCGCCTGATAAAAAGCCTGTTGCTAAATGTTAAAAGCATTGAAAAAATGGCGAGACAGGATTTGAACAGTCTTTCAAAGTTTTTAACCGCAGCCCCCGAGGAATTTGACCTGAGACGTTTCATTTCCCAGCCCTTTAAGAACAGGGACAAGAAGATCCTAGCGATAGTTTTAAAGGATATTGATAGGTTCGTGGGGGAAGACGGGAAGGAATACGGGCCTTACTCAGCCGGGTGCCTCGTAAACATACCTTACTATGTAGCCAGGCTTCTGGAGGAGAAGGGCATAATAGAAGAAATCTTTATAACTTAAGGTTCGCAGCACGCAGACGCATGAAGATCCCTGATAAGATAAACACGTACTGTCCTAAGTGCCGCCAGTATACTGAGCACTCTGTAAGCCTCCTGAAAACAGGCAGAAGGAGGAAGATGGCTGCGGGGGAAAGGCATCATGAAAGGGTTGATAGACACGGCTACGGTGGGCAGAAGGCTCCTCTGGCGAAGCCTGTTAAGACGACTAAAAAACAGACTTTAAAGCTGAAATGCTCGAAATGCGGCTACGTTGTTCAAAAGAAGGGGATAAGAATTAAGAAGCTGGAGGTGGTTAGGTGAAATGGAGAGGCTGCTGTTTAAACCGAGGTCTCGTTTTCTGAAGGTTAAGTGCAGCCAGTGTGATAATGAGCAAATAGTTTTCGAAAGACCCGCGTCAAACATCAAGTGTAGGGTGTGCGGTAAAACAATAGTTAGAAGCACTGGTGGGAAAGGCAAGGTTTTCGGGGATATAATAGAGGTTTACAGCTAGAATGTCAGGTGAAACAGTTTCAGCAGGGGATCTGCTTGTCTGCAGGGTTAAGGAAATAACTGATTTCGGGCTACTTCTTGAAAATGAGGATATTAAAGACAGAGAGATTTTCCTCCATGTTTCAGAGATTCCTAAGGAGAGAAGCATGCAGGACTTTAAGATTGGTCAAATGATTGTCGTGAAAGTCATAAAAATAAGCAGGAGTGGTGAAAGAGTATTCGTATCTCTGAAGCAGCTTAACAAGGCAGAAGCACGCTCAGTCATGAGGAAATGGAGGTCGGAGAAAAAGGCTTTAGAGATTTTCAACGAGGTTGCAGCAAGGTTCTCAATACCCAGCGATGTTTTAGAGGACACTAAGGAGAAGCTTGTCGAGAAGTACGGCAGCCTAACTGAGGCGCTTAGGATAGCGATCATGGAGGGTGAGAACACTTTAGCCAGAACTAAAATTAGCGGTGAGGCTAGGGATGCTATATATGAGCTTGCCGCCAAGGAGCTTATTAAAAAGAAGGTTAAGAAGAAAATGCTGGTGAGACTATACTTTATTGATAAGCATGGTATTCAAAAGTTGAAGACGGTTTTCAGAGAGGTTGAAAAAATGGGGACTAAAGACGTTAAAGTGGAGGTTAAGGTGATTGCTGCTCCAAGATACTCCATAACGCTTTCCTCCAGCGAGCCTAAGAAGATTAAGAAATTGGCGGATGAGGTCGCGGCAAGACTGGGTGAAATCGCGGCGAGAGAAGGAGGAGTCCTGAAGACTCTTGAGTGAAAACCTGACGCTTTTCAACATACTAGCCGGATGCTTTCAAGGTTTCTAAAAGCGCTCTAGCCTTATACTCTAGGAATGGGTCCTCCAGGGAGAACCTAGGAGGATGGGGACTATGAGTATGGACTCCGCATTTTTTACAAATATCTTCAAGCATGTACCTCTTACATTTTGGGCATTTACGGAGTTTCTTAGCCACCATTGTCATTATCAGGCAAGAGTGTGACGTTATAAGCGTTTTAAAAGCTATTTCCTAGAACATGATGTTTTAACAGTAAATCCAATAACCTCTGGACACAAGCTTTAGGTTTATTAACCAACTTTAAGCAGAAATAATGGAAACGATGTCTGAGAAACAATGGATAAGAATTTATGTGAAAGACATGCCGCTTATGGAGACAAAGGTCTGGGTCAGGAGGAATACTAGAATTGACA